>JBDGPU010000004.1:0-24477 GCA_042219525.1 Halopenitus sp. | reverse complement strand
CGGGTGCGGTGGCGCGCGCGAGTAACGCGTGCGAGGGAGGGCGGGGCGCGCCGAGTGGTGCGGTGCCGGCGCGCCCCGGCCGAGGCTGGGGAGGGTTGAGGAATGCGGTTGCCGTACGGTGCCGTTGCTGTCGCGGTTGCTGTGGCGGTCCTGGCGGACTGAAAGGGCGATGGCCGGTCGCGCCGCAGGGGAGTCGCTGAGACAGGCACTATCTGCGCGGGCGGTGCGGAGAGCGCAGATATCCTGCTTCGCGAGAAATCGAAGATTTCTCGGAGCCCGAAAATCTCCGATTTTCGGGACAGCGACCGCGAGCGGCCGAGGGCTTTCTGAGAGTTTGCGTTGCTGTCAAGTGTAGCAGCGTCTGCATCTGGCCAGCCACCTACACATCAAGAGCGGCCGAGGGCTTTCGAGGTGTCTGCGGTGCTGTCGAGTGCAGCAGCGTCTGCACCTGCTCCTTTAAATACAGTTTATAAGCAAGCGTGGCCGAGGGCTTTCGAGGAGTCCGCGCTGCTGTCGAAAACAAGCCCACATCATCGCTTCAAATCAACTGCAGTCCGGAGTTCACCGAAAAGGGCACCAACAATGGATCCAGCGCTCACTTATAAAAAGGCCAATCAAACACCCGATCCACCCACAAACGTGCATAACACGAAGTTTCCAAAACCGTTTTTGCACACGACCCCGCACTATTCAACGATGACAGCCTACACTGCGACCGTGACCGTCCGGCTGAAGCGGGGCGTGCTCGACCCCGAGGCCGAGACGACCCAGCAGGCGCTCGAACGGCTCGGGTTCGAGCTCGACGACCTCCGGTCGGCCGATCGGTTCGAGGTCGACCTCGAGGCCGCGGACGCCGACGAGGCGGCCGACCGTGCCGACGAGATGGCCGAGCGCCTCCTGGCGAACCCGACCATCCACGACTACGAGGTCGCGGTCGCGGAACGATGAGCGTCACCGTCGTCCAGTTCGGCGGCTCGAACTGCGACCGGGACGCCATCCGCGCGCTCGAACACCTCGGCGTCGACGCCGAGCGGCGCTGGCACGAGGACGGGCTCCCGGCCGACACCGACGGGATCGTCCTCCCCGGGGGCTTCTCCTACGGCGACTACCTCCGCGCGGGCGCGATGGCCGCGCGAGCGCCGATCATGGACGAAGTGCGCGAGGCGGCCGAGGACGGCGTCCCAGTCCTCGGCGTCTGCAACGGCGCGCAGATCGGCTCGGAGTCCGGGCTCACCGCGGGCGCGTTCACGACGAACGCGAGCGCGCGCTTCCAGTGTGAACCGGTCCATCTCCGCGTCGAGCGCGCGGACACCCCCTGGACCGCCGCCTACGACGCGGGCGACGTCATCGAGGTTCCCATCGCCCACGGCGAGGGGCGCTTCGAGATCGAGGAGACGGCCCACGAGCAACTGGTCGACGACGACCGCGTGCTGTTCCGCTACTGCGACGCCGACGGCAACGTCACGGACGCGGCGAATCCGAACGGCTCGACGGACAACGTCGCTGGCATCCTCGGCGAGCGCGAGACGGTCGCCGTGTTGATGCCCCATCCCGAGCGCGCGACGCTGCCGGACGTGGCGTCGAGCACGGACGGCGCCGGCGTCCTGCACGGCTTCGTCTGAGCCCGAGCCGCGTTCGTTTCGCTGCCGGCCCCCGCACACGTTCGTCAGCCCCCGATAGTTCTGCAAACCTTGTCCACTCGGCGCATTTTAACCCTCCCCAGCGCAAGGAGTGAGTATGAGCAAACAGGAGCGAACGTCGGAGACGGCCACCGACGTCGACGACGCGGAGAAGTTCGCCGGCAAAAAGGAGGAGGACCTCCCGAGCCGGGACGTCACCGAGGGCGCCTCGCGCGCGCCCCATCGCGCGATGTTCCGAGCGATGGGCTTCGACGACGAGGACCTCTCCTCGCCGATGGTCGGCGTTCCGAACCCCGCCGCCGACATCACGCCGTGTAACGTCCACCTCGACGACGTCGCCGACGCCGCCATCGACGGCATCGACGACGCCGGCGGGATGCCCATCGAGTTCGGGACGATCACCATCTCGGACGCCATCTCGATGGGGACGGAGGGGATGAAGGCCTCGCTCATCTCGCGGGAGGTCATCGCCGACTCCGTCGAACTCGTCTCCTTCGGCGAGCGCATGGACGCGCTCGTCACCGTCGCCGGCTGCGACAAGAACCTCCCCGGGATGCTGATGGCGTCGATCCGGACGGACCTGCCCTCCGTCTTCTGCTACGGCGGCTCGATCATGCCCGGCCAGCACGAGGGTCGCGACGTGACGATCGTCCAGGTGTTCGAGGGCGTCGGCGCCTACGCGGAAGGCGAGATGGACGACGAGGAGCTCGACGAGCTCGAGCGCAACGCCTGCCCCGGCGCGGGCTCCTGTGGCGGGATGTTCACCGCGAACACGATGGCCTCCATCTCCGAGGCGCTCGGCATGGCCCCGCTCGGCTCCGCGTCGCCCCCGGCCGAGGACGAGGAGCGCTACGAGGTCGCGGAGCGCGCGGGCGAGCTGGTCGTGGACTGCATCGAGAACGACCGGCGACCCTCCGACCTCCTCACGCGGAAGTCCTTCGAGAACGCCATCGCACTCCAGACGGCCATCGGCGGCTCGACGAACGCGGTGCTGCACCTGCTCGCGCTCGCCGCGGAGGCCGGCGTCGACCTCTCGATCGAGGACTTCGACGAGATCTCCCGGCGCACCCCGAAGATCGCGAACCTCCAGCCCGGCGGCATGCGCGTGATGAACGACCTCCACGAGCTCGGCGGCGTCCCGGTCGTCATCCGCCGGCTCATGGAGGCCGGCCTGTTCCATGGCGACCAGGAGACCGTCACGGGCCGCACCATCGCCGAGGAGCTCGAGTACCTCGAGGAGC
This sequence comes from Halopenitus sp., assembly GCA_042219525.1. GTDB lineage: Archaea > Halobacteriota > Halobacteria > Halobacteriales > Haloferacaceae > JBDGPU01. Next base: position 21,596 of record JBDGPU010000004.1, on the reverse strand, counting down.
AGGGCGAGCTCCCGCCGGACGAGGAGATCGAGGCCGACTTCCTCTACACCGTCGACGAGCCGAAACAGCCCGAGGGCGCCATCAAGATCCTGACGGGGAACCTCGCGCCCGACGGCGCCGTGCTGAAGGCGACTGGCCAGGACCAGTTCTTCCACGAGGGGCCCGCCCGCGTCTTCGAGAACGAGGAGGACGCCATGGAGTACGTCCAGACCGGCAAGATCGCCTCCGGCGACGTCATCGTCATCCGCAACGAGGGGCCGCAGGGCGGCCCCGGCATGCGCGAGATGCTCGGCGTCACCGCCGCCGTCGTCGGCGCCGGGCACGAGGACGACGTGGCGCTGCTGACGGATGGCCGCTTCTCCGGCGGCACTCGTGGCCCGATGATCGGCCACGTCGCGCCCGAGGCCGCGGTCGGGGGTCCGATCGGGCTCATCGAGGACGGCGACGAGGTCACCGTCGACATCCCCTCCCGCGAGCTGTCGGTCGACCTTTCCGAGGAGGAGCTCGCGGAGCGCCGCGAGGCGTACGAACCGCGCGACGCGCCGTACGACGCCGGCGTGCTCGCGAAGTTCGCCCGCGACTTCGGCTCCGCGGCGAACGGCGCGATCACGAACCCCGCGCTGAAGGAGAACTAGCGGCCGGTTTCGCGCGGTCGACGGTCGATTCGGAAGAGCCAGCGGCCGGCTTCGCGCGGTCGGCGGTCGGTTTGGAAGAGCCAGCGGCCGGCTTCGCGCGGTCGGCGGTCGTTCTCGGCCGACTGGAACGACCGAAATCACCTTTTTGCTGCCCGTTAGAGCCCCAGTTATGCACGTACTCCTCCACGAGGGGCATACGACGACCACGGAAGCCGCGACTGCGTCGACGGCGGCGGCCGCGGGCCCGGGAACGATGATCGTGACGGCCGTCGGACTGGTGGTCGCCGCCGCCCTGCTCGGCTACGGCGTCAAACGAGTCGCGGGCAACTGAGAACCGCCGCAGTCGCCGTCGACTCCGATCAGACCTCCGGCGGCTCGAACGTGTGCGGCGGGCCGGTCGGCGAGATCGTCTGCCCGGTGACGAAGGAGGCGGCGTCGCTCGCGAGGAACCGGACGGTGTCGGCGACCTCGTGCGGCGTACCGACCTTGCGGTCGACGGGTTCCCGGCTCGGTAGCTCGTCGAGACCGAGCCACTCGCGAACGTGTTCCGTGCCGATGAAGCCCGGCTCGACCGCGTTGACGCGAACGTCGTCAGCGGCCCACTCGGCGGCCAGCGCGCGCGTGAGCGCGGTGACGCCGGCCTTGGCCGCGCTGTACGCGCTCATCCCGGCGACGCTGTAGCGACCCGCCATGCTCGCGGTGTTGACGATGGCGCCGCCGTCCTCGCGGAGCGCGTCCGCGAAGGCGTCCGTGACGTTGTACGTGCCCGTGAGGTTCACGTCGACGACGCTGTCCCAGTTCTCGTCGTCGAGCTCGTGCATCGGCAGGCCCGGCCCTGCGCCGCCCGCGTTGTTGACGAGCACGTCGACGCCGCCGAACTCGTCGAGCGTCGCCTCCGCGAGCGCCGCGACCGAGTCCCGGTCCGTCACGTCGCACTCGACGGCGACCGCCGAGCCCGGCAGATCGGCCTCGTTCAGCTCCGTCGCTACTGCGTCGACGTCGGCCTGCGTGCGCGAGCAGAGGACCACGTCGGCGCCGTCGGCGACGAACGTCTCCGCGATGGCCCGCCCGATCCCGCTCGAGCTGCCCGTGACGACGACCGTCTCCCCGTCGACGCTCGCTCGATTTCGAACCGAGTCCGTCCTGCGGATCTCGTCAGTAACTGGCATCGCCAGCCGTAGGGGGAACGGACGGAAAAGGCGCGGGAAAGCGGGCTCGCAGATCGGGAACCGGATCCGTTTTCTGCGGGCGTTCGGCCCGAGTCCGGCCGGCGGACAGCGCTCGCGTTGACGTTACCAGAGGAGGCCGCCAGCGTCGACGACGGCCGCGAGGATCGCCGCCTGCCCGCTGTAAGTTACCGAGACGTAGAGGAACGAGAACAGGGTCGCGTTGTAGATGCCGTGGATGAGCGCCGGCACGACGACGTTGCCCGTGTACTCGTAGCTCGTCCCGAACACCAGCGCGGGGACGACCAGGACGGCGAGCGCGACCAGGTTGCCCGTCGGCGACCCGCCGGAGAGCGCGAACCAGTGCAGGCCCGCGAAGACGGTACTCGCGAGGCCGACGGCGACGACCGGACTGAACACCTCCCGCAGGCGCCCCTGGACGACCCCGCGGAAGAGCAGTTCCTCGCCCGGGCCGATGACGAGGATCGAGGCGGGGATCAGCAGGAGCAGGATCTCGGGGTTCTCCATTCCCATCTCGGCGGCCGCGTTCGTCCCGGTGTCGACCTGCAATCGAGAGACGAGGATCGAGCCGGCAAGGGCACCCCCGAACGCGACGAGGTAGCCACCGATGACGACAGCGACGTCGCGTAGGTCCGGGAGCGAGATCCCGAGCTGGAAGCTGGTGCTGTCGCTCGTGAGGCCCAGTTGCCGGCGGATCGCCGGCGAGAGACGTGGACGGAGCCGGACGTAGCCGAAGGCGACGCCCGCACAGCCGACCCCCTGCACGAAGACGAGTCCGAGAACGAGCTGCATCGTGCTCGTTAGCGCTATGCCGGCGACGGAGACGAGCCCGAAGCCGACGACAAACGTGAGCAGGAAGCCGAACAGCAGCCCGCCGGCTCCCAGCCCCAGCGCGGAGACGAGCGCGACGATCGGCCTCACGACCGAGTCGTCGCCGGGTGCGGTTGACATAGTCGCCGCTAGGGACGACAGTCGGAAAACAGTTCCTTCGTCGCGGGACGGAGTGTGGTCTCCCGGGGCGCCCGGACTACCGCCAGTCACCAGTGCAACGGCGAAGCGTCAGCGCTGCGTCAGCTCGTACTGCGTCACGGCCGTCACCGTGCGACCGTCCCGGCGCGCGCCGTCGAGGACCTCCTCGAGAAGCGTCTCGTAGTCGACGGTGTCGACGCGAATCGACTCGTTGTGGTCGAGATCCTGCTCGGCCGTCGGCTCACAGCCGCGAGCGACGTAGTGATGATGGACGGAATTGGCGATGCCGTTCGTCGGTTCGACCGTGACCAGATGCTCGAACTCGTCCGCCTCGTAGCCCGTCTCCTCCGCGAGTTCCCGCGCGGCCGCGCTCTCGAGGTCGGCCGCGTCCTCGGGCTCGACGCCGCCGGCCGGGATCCCGCGATTGACGCGGCCGACCGCCTGGCGCCACTCCTCGATGACGACGACGTCGCCGTCGGGCGTGAACGGTATCACGACGACAGCCGGCGGTTCGTCCACGTAGTGAAACTCCCCCTCCGTGCCGTCCGGGAAGCGAACCTCGTCCCGTCGCACGTCGAAGCCGGGACAGGTGTAGTCTATCTCCGTGTCCGTCGTCTCCCACACGAGGTCGGTCATATCGACTCGTAGGCGGGGGGAACCTAAAAAGGAACACCGGTTCGACCAGGCGGCAGCCCAACTATCGGTCCAGCGGTCGTCGACCGTTTCGCTCCCCCCGACCTGTCGATAAACCGTGGTATCGAGTGACGGCCGATCCGTAAGGGTTTATAGTGTTGAACCAGCCGTTCCGGCCCGTCGAATCGGGTTGCCAGCGGCGGGACGAAATCGCAAGCCGGGGGCGCGGTATGCCGTAAAACCCCGTCAGGAGCCCTGTAGGGCCAGAAAAAGGCCGCAAAAATTGCGGCATGTGAGAACAATTCACGCGAAACCTTTATATTCGCAACCGCCTTACTAAGGGTGAAGACAAACTGAGCGTGACCCACGAGTTATATGGGTTACGTTCGCCGGGCTTGCCGCCCTCCGACTTGTACTCAACATGAGTGAGAGACGATTCCGCGCACACCAGCGCACTGACACGGACGAGGAAACGAGCGAGACCAACGAGACGGCCGAGACGGACGCCCACTCGACGCTGACGTGCCCGGAGTGTGACAGCTCCGTCAAGAGCGAGGGAGCCGAAACCGTCTGTGAGTCGTGTGGCCTCGTCATCGACTCCGGCGAGATCGACCGCGGCCCGGAATGGCGCGCGTTCGACTCCGCAGAGCGTGACGAGAAGTCCCGCGTCGGCGCCCCGACCACGAAGATGATGCACGACAAGGGGCTCTCGACGAACATCGGCTGGCAGGACAAGGACGGCTACGGTAACTCGCTGTCCTCGAGTCAGCGCCAGAAGATGCAGCGGCTCCGAACTTGGAACGAGCGGTTCCGGACCCGAGACTCGAAGGAGCGCAACCTGAAGCAGGCCCTCGGTGAGATCGAGCGGATGGCCTCCGCGCTCGGGCTACCGGAGAACGTCCGCGAGACGGCCTCCGTCATCTACCGACAGGCGCTCGACCAGGACCTGCTGCCGGGCCGCTCCATCGAGGGGATCGCGACCGCCAGCCTCCAGGCGGCCGCCCGCATGGAGCAGGTGCCCCGTTCGATCGACGAGATCGCGGCTGTCACCCGCGTCGACGCCGAGGAGTTCAAGCGCGCATACCGGTACATCAACCGGGAACTCAAGCTCGAGATTCAGCCGGCTGACCCGCTGGAGTACCTCCCGCGGTTCGCCAGCGAACTCGACGTCCCGGACGAGACCGAGCGCCGGTCCCGCGACCTGCTCGAGCAGGGGAAAAAGCAGAACGTCCACTCGGGCAAGTCGCCAGTCGGCCTCGCGGCTGCAGCCATCTACGCGGCTGCGCAGCTCACGAACGTCGACCTGACACAGAGCGAGGTCAGTGACGCGACGGATATGAGCGAGGTCACCATCCGGAACCGATACCAGGAGCTCCTCCAGGCGGAGGAAGCTCGGTACCCCGGCTTCGGCGGTAGCGACTCCGCTGAAGCGTAATCGGCATTTTCTCTCTTCGGTCGACTGTGTAGCGGTGTGGCAAGCGGCCTGGTGCGGTGCGAACCTCGTCCGTTATTCGGCGCAGATGATGCCCAGCGGAGGCGCCGGGTCCTGCGTCGGCGACGACAGCTGCCCACACTTGGCTACTGAGCTTCATCAACAGCTTAGGTGTTACTTCTCGCTCCAAAAACTCTAAGCCAATATCGTCCACACGCCCGATGAATCGGTCGTTTTCGGGCACATATCGCTTTGAAAACGCTTCGCCTCACCTTTCGATCCTCATCTGAATACCGCCGTGTAGCTCAGCCATACTCTGTTTGACGGGGTTCTCATTCTGCATCGTCAGAGATATTTTCGGTTAAATCACCGGTCCGGGTTCAACGACCGGTGTATCTGACAGAAAGCTCGTTAAAGGAACAGCCATCGATATCGGATTATGTGAGATAAAATAGTTCAGTGTCACGCCAATGAAGCCGATCAACCAATTGATAAGGAGGCGCTCAGACTCCCATCTGGATGAATATATGCATTTATAGCCTGAGAATTTGTCCCCCCTTCTAAATTAAAGAACATTGGAACACTCGCTTGCTCGTCTTCTGAGAGCCTGAATTCAATTGTGTATTCTCCGTGAGGAATACTGTTTACATTACCGCTCAAGAAGGTTTTTTGACCTTCTTTTTTAGTAGGGTTGTTAGCACCCTGTAGTGCGAACTGTTTTGAGTAGAGTACTTCTCCACCCTCGTCTTTGATTTTAACTTGTACTTTCTCCTCTTGCGTTGAATTATTGAATAATGAGAAGTCCTTTTCGTCCAATTTGCTTTTTTCTCTTTGGTTGGACTGGTTTCCCGAATGGGTTTCGTATGCGGCAGCCGCAGATGAATAGGCAGTTACAACGACGCTTAATTCACCTGCTGAACGCAGAACATCTCTACGGTTAATATCGTCCCTCATCGTTATGCCCCCTCAAAATAAGAAGCGGTACAATCTGAGTATCTAAGATCACCTTGTTCTCTATCCGAGGGAACCCCTTCAAAACAATCGTTAGAGGTACCGTTTACGCCGATGGGGGTTACGTAATTAGTTCCATCAGATTTCCTTACGACCCCTGTATCATGATACTTATCTCCGTCACCATCGTTGTCGCTTAACGACGAAAAGTCATGAAGTGCGTGGCCAACTTCCTGCAGGGTAATCCACATCGCGTGGGGACTTGATGTACTCCCGGCGTTAAGGGGTGGTGAGGTAGGTAGGTCAGATATTTCTTTTCCACTAGCAGCGGTTGCGTAGTCACCCCCACCGCGACCACCGCCGCCTCCAGCTGTTATAAGTATATTGCAGTTACCGCCATCTATTACATTATTACATCCGTGCCAATCTTTCCACCAGTCATACAACTTATCATAATTGCATAGAAAACATGAGGAGTAACACGGGCAACACGCGTCAAATGCCTTGTTGGTATCCTCTATCGGCACAGGAATAGCATCACTTTCAATTCTGGCAGTACCGCTTGAATTTATCTTTTCAAATGCCTGCTCAATATACACCTTTGCGACATCTGCTGACTTCAGGGGATCACCATATTGATCTTGGCAATAATCCTGTACACCTTCGCTCGTATGAATGGCTATGTCAAGTGACACCATACAATAAATTCATTCAAAACCCAACTATAAAAATATTATGTGAACTATCTTTAAAAAGAATAAAGTTCTTCAACCTTTAATTTACTAATAGATACAATGAGTATTCGTAAGTCTTTCAACGCCTTTATCAGATTGATAAATAAGTCACGGGGGGATACCTATTTCAAGTGGGTTTGCCTGATATGTCTCCTAGTATTAATTGCAGGTTGTAGCGCCATCCCGTCTGATGGACCTCCCAGTTCCAACGCTACACTTACAGAACCAGACAAGCACCCAGGACTGACTGCGCAAGTTGAAATACAGATCTCCACAACTGATAGCGTCCAGATTAAAGCCGTTGAACTCGGTGAACAGGGGCGAGAGACCGTTTTTAATAAGACATTTGCCGAAGTAACTCGAGTATCGTTTGGTGAAAACAATATCTTCCGTGAAAACAGAGCGTATCAAATAACAATACAAGTAAATGATTCTGTGAAGTGGGATAAGAAAGTTAAACACTTCGAATCATATGAACTAAAAGTTGAACAAGATGGGAATGTCGTGGTGGAATCACACTCTGTTGCATAATCGATTATTCTAATTCTACCTGAGAATGGGAGCAAATCAGTGGCGGTTAAGAAAAATTGAGAGTTGAGATGGCATAATCAAATTTACTATCTCAAAACAAGATAATTTGATTCCCTTAATCAACTAAAGAGTACTGGATAGCACTCTTTTTATACTATTAAGTATTGGAAAGAATTTCCTAATTGCAGAAACCTTGAAAAGATGACTGCTTCCGAATAGAATTCGCTAATAGCGATACCCCCCGTTCCTACAAGATCAGCCACGCACCGAACACGACGACGCCGCCGACGGTCGTCCCGGCGACGGCGTGGAGCCGGAGCCGGTCGAGCAGCGTGTGGGCGTGGGCGTCCGGTTCCGTCGTGACGAGTTCGTGGATCTCGCCGCCGACCTCGCACTCCGGAAGGAAGTCCATCCCGAGGTGGAGGAAGATCCCCGTCGCGAAGCCGAAGAGGACGGCCGAGGAGCTCGCGGTGAGTGCGATCCCCGAAAAGCGCGCGGCGAGGGCGGCGACGCCCATCGCCGCCGCGGGCAGCGCCAGCGGCCAGATGGGGCGGCCGGCCAGCGAGAGCCGGCGGCCGGCCGCGTAGCCGACAGGGCCCTTGTGTGAGGCGATCGCGAGCCCGAGGACGACGCCGAGCTGGGGGTCCGCGGCGTAGAGCGCGCCGAGAACGACGCCGGCGGCGACGGCGTGGGCCGTGATCTGCGCGGTCGTCTGGTCGATCGGGAGCGAGACGTGCGAGAGTCGGTGGCCGATGGCGTGGCTGGCGTACCCGGAGACGAGCCCGAGCGCGATGCCCGCGCCGCCGAGTTTCGGGTCGTAGCCGATGGCCTGTGGGACGAGGAAGATGGCCGCGCTCGTGATCATCGCCCCGCCGGCGAGGCCGTAGCCCCAGACGAAGCCGAAGGGGTTCCGGCTCCGCTGGCCGGCGCCGAGCACGATGCCGACGCTCATGGCGAGGAACGCCGCCCAGCTGACGACGACGACCGTGAACCCGCGGTCGACGGCGACGGCGTATGCGGACAGCGCGACGAGCACGGCAACGCTCACCGCGGCGAGAATCATCGAGCGTCGTGGCGCCGCGCTTTCGGTCGTCTCAGTCATGTCGAACTGGAGGACGAGGACGCTTGAAAAGGACACGGGTCACGCCCGCAGCGTGTTCAGTGCTCCCACAGGGCGGGAGAGACTCGTCGGGAGAAAGAACCGGAACCGAGTGGGTTCCGGCTTAGACGCCCTCGACGAGGCGCTCGAACTGCTCCGGCGGGATGGCACCGCGGGCGGCGTGCTCGTCGTAGACGAACGTCGGAATCCCGGTGATACCCAGTTCCTGGGCCTGCTCGAAGCGCTCCTCGAGTTCGGCGTCGAGTCCGTCGTCGTCGACGGCGCTGCGGACCTCGCTCTCGGGGATGCCGGCCTCGCCGGCGATGTCGACGAGGACGTCGACGTCGCCGATGTCGCGGCCGTCCTGCCAGAGCGCCTCGAAGGTGCGCTCGTGGAAGTCGAGGAACGTCTCCTCGTCGGAGGACTGTTTGACGTACAGCGACACCTTCTGGGCGTTCCAGGAGTCGACCTCCAGCGAGTAGTCGAGCGTCATGTCGACGTCGTACTCCGCTTTCAGCTTCTCGACGTTCTCGCGGACCTCCGCGAAGTAGTCGTCGTCCTTCCCGTCGTCGACGTCGTGGTCGATGGTCCCGTCGGCGCTCCGCTTGTAGCCGCGGAGGTCGAAGACTCGCCACTCGACCTCCGGCGGGTCCTCGGCCTCGTCGCGGTACTCCTGCATCGCGGCGCGGCCGAGATAGCAGAACGGGCAGATGTAATCCGAGAACACCGTCAGCTTGTCGGGTGAAACGTGACTCACAGGGGTTCGTAGGGCATCGAGTTGGATAAACGCGTCACTCTGTCCGATCCTGTGGAGATAGCCCCTCGTCTGGGCCGTCACAGGTTCCGCTCGATGTACTCGTTGATGGCGACGACGCGCTCCTCGTCGTAGGTCCAGAACCCGTCCCAGACTCGTGGCTCGGTTTCGATCGCCACGAGGGCTGCGTGGGGGGGCAGATTCCTCCTCGGGGACGAACACGACGAACCACGCGTCCTGGAATTCCGCCGACCAGCCGCCGTTCATCGTCACGTCGAAATCGGGCGGCGGCTGCCAGTCCGGGATTCCGTAGACGTGAGTGTCCGTCTCGCTGTCCGCCAGTTGCTCGTACACCTGTCTGGTCCCCAGCTCGTCGTTTATCCGTGAGAGCCGCTGGAAGGACGCCCGGTGTCGCCCTCCCTCGTGCTCGAGGGCCAACCGTTCGATGTATCGCGAGACGACGATCAAGAGTAGTTTCTCCTTGTTCGACTCGGGATAGCCTCGTAGGTTGAACGTGGTATCAGCGAGTTCGTCGATGACGGCCGGCAGTTCGATCTCGTCGATACTGCCCGAGCCGGTGACGTATTGATCGGAGTTGGTCAGCAGGATCGTGTCGCGAATTGCGGACAGCGGCGAGGTGGCGACGACCTCGTCGTCGTCGACCAGGTACACCATGTTCGTTTCCGCCTCCCTGAACTCCTCGGCGGTGACCTCGACCGGCTGGTCCTCGAACAGCCGCTCGAACATGGAGCGGAGCGGCTCCGGGGCGTCGTAGTTGACGAGCACCAGGGACAGCGGCCGCGTCTCGAGTTCCTCGAGGAAGTCCTGGAGCTTCATGCGCGACTCGTTACTTCCCAATTCTACTACCGAATAAAAACGTTGGCGCCACGTGAGGTCGCGGTCACGACGTGCGGCGATTCTGATAGCACGAGACCGGCTATCCAGCCGGGATCGATGACGTGAGTCGCGATGGATGGTCACGGAATCACCGATCGAGCAGGTCCTGCGAGCAGGTGTAGCCGATCAGGCCACCGCTGACGAGGACGGCCAACGCCGCCGTTACCGGCGAGAAGAACCCAAGGAGCCCCGCCGGCACCGCGATCGCGTTGTACGTGAGCCCGAGCCCGAGATTACGGACCACGCGCTGGCGGGCCGCGGCGGCGAGATCGAAGGCGGTCTCGACAGCCCCGAGGTCGTCGTCGACGATGGCGACGTCCGCGGCGTCGGCGGCGAGGGCCGTCCCGCTCCCCAGCGAGACCCCGAGGTCGGCCTGCGCGAGCGCCGGGGCGTCGTTCGTCCCGTCCCCGACCATCGCCACGCGCCCGCGCCGCTGGAACCGCCGAACCGTCGCCGTCTTCCCCGCGGGCGGTACGCCGGCGAAGACGTGATCCACCGCCGCCTGACCGTCGAAGAACGCCGTCGCTTCCGGGTCGTCGCCGGTCAGCACGGCGACGTCGATGCCGCGCTCGGCCAGGCTCTCGAGCGTCGCCTCCCAGCCGTCCCGCGGTTCGTCGCCGACGACGACCACCCCCTCGGCGTGCCCGTCGCGGCCGACGACGACCGGGAGCCGGCCGAAGCCCCGGGCCTCGCGGGCTCGCTCCGCGACGCCGTCCGCGACCGTCCACCCCTGCTCGTCGAACAGGGCGAGGCTCCCGACGAGGACCTCCCGGTCGTCGACCACGCCCCCGACGCCGTTTGTGTACGTCGCGAACTCGCGGATCGTCGGCTGGGGTTCAGCCGCGTCGTCGGCCTCGTTGTCGGCGGCGTCGGCGGCGTCGGCGGCGGGTCGCGCCTCGCTCTCGGCATTCAACGCCCCGTCGGTCGTCCGGGCGAACGCGTCCACGAGGGCGGTGGCGGCCGGGTGCGACGCGCGCCGCTCCAGGGCCGCGGCGGCGGCGAGCAGGTCTTCGGGCGCGTCGGCCGCGACGACGTCCATTTCGCCGGTCGTGAGCGTGCCGGTCTTGTCGAAAACGACGACGTCGACGTCGCGGAGGCGCTCGAAAATGGTCTCGTCGAAGACGACGATCCCGCGGTCCATCGCCGAGCGGATGCTGCTCGCGACGGACAGCGGCGTCGCCAGCCCGAGCGTCCACGGACACGCCACGAACAGCGCGAGCAACGCCCCGAGGACGGCCTTGCTGGGCGGACCTCCCGTCGCGAGGACGGCGCCAGCGACGCCGACGGCGAGGAGCGCGAGCAGCGGGACGACGTAGCCCGTGATCCGGTCCGCGCGGCGCTGGAGTCCGTGGTCCGCGCTCTGGATGGTCCACAGCGCGTCCGTGATCCGGTCGATGCTGCTCGTGACCGGGTCGCCGACGGTCACGACGGCAGCGCCGTCGGTGACGACGGAGCCGCCGATCACCTCGTCGCCCTCGCGTTTCACCACCGGCAGCGCCTCGCCGGTGACGACCGCCTCCTCGACGGTACAGACGTCGTCGGCGAGCGTCCCGTCGACCGGCACGCGCTCGCCCTCCCTGACGAGGATCCGGTCGCCCGGCGTCAGCTCGTCGACCGGCACGGCTTCGGTGGTCCCGTCGGGATCGTAGCGACGGGCGTCGTCGACCTGCGAGACGGTGAGCTCCGTGAGCCTGGCCAGCGCGCGCTGCTTGATCGAGGTCTCGTAGAAGGCAGCGCCGGTGACGACGGCGGCGACGACGATCGTCAGGTCGTAGTAGATGTCGTTCTGCCCGACGAGGACGGCCCCGGTCCCGTACCAGAACGCGCTCAGCGCCGTGATGGCGACCAGCAGGTCGGTGTTCGGCCGGCGCATCTTCAGGCTCGTGTAGGCCCCGCGGAGGACTGGTTTCCCGGTGAACACGAGGACGATCCCGGTCAGCACGAAGTAGATGCGCAGGAAGAGGAAGCCGCTGGCCCCACTCAGCTCGAAGGCACCCCTGTACGTCGCGAGGGCGGGGTGGTCGATGACGGTGGCGAGGTGTGCGGGGTACAGTACCGCGACGTACGGGATCAACAGGAAGGCGCCGAAGACGATCCCCGCGGCGTAGCGGAGCCCGAGGATCTCATCGCTTCGGCGCTTCCGAACCCCCTCGACCTCCCGGGAGCGACGCGTGCCGCCGGTCGCGGCGTCGTCGACCTCGGCCGTCTCCGCCCGAAGGTGGGCGGTGTAGCCGGTCGTGGAGAGCGCGTCCCGAAGATCCCGCGTCGAGGTCTCCTCGGGGTCGTGATCGACCCGGATCGTCTCCGTGACGTAGCTCGCCTCGGCGGCAACGACGCCGGGCTGGGATTCCGCGATCGATTCGAGGTACGCCTCACAGGTCGCGGCGTGCATCCCGTCGATCCGGAGAAAACTGCGGTTTGCCGTCGGATCGGCGTCGCCGTCGGCGTCAGCGGAGGGATCAGCTGCCTGGCTGGCGGCGTGGACTTCCGCGGACTCGCCTCGGTCGGCAGCTCCGTCCGGCTCCGTTCCGTCACCGTCGAGCGTTCGAGCGACGTCCCGACAGCCGGCACAGCAGAACGACGGACCGCGGGCTGTCTCGACGGGGTCGCTTCCGAGTTCCGTGCCGCAGAGGGAACAGTGGTCAGACATCGGTGGCGGGGGTGGTCGATAGCGACGCGCGTCGCGTGTCCGTTCACCCGAGGCGGTCACCGACGCTGCCACGCTGGCCGGGTCGGCCTCGACGGCGTGGACGGAGGCACATGGTGGTAGATGCGCTTCGATGGGCATAGTCACTGCGTTCGAGACGTCGCGGAACGCCACCAGAAGGCCCAAAGCCCCTTCGGCGGCCCCGACGAACTTCCCACAGTAATGGTCGGGCGGATATTCTCCTCCGAGGAACATCGCTTCCGGTTCCTGGTGCACGTCGCGCTCGCGCTCGGTCTCTTCGTGGGCCTGCTGGCAGGTCTCGGCCCTCACCTCGACGCACTCCGGAACCCGCAGGCAGTTCGGCAGTTGCTCCGCGGGTTCGGGATGATCACACCCATTGCGTTCGTCGGATTACAGCTGGTGCAGATCGTCCTCGTCCCGATCCCCGGGCAGGTGATCGGGCTCGCCGGCGGCTACCTCTTCGGCCCGCTCTGGGGCATCGTCTACACGATGACCGGCGTCTGGCTGGGCAGTTACGCCGCGTTCTGGCTGGCGCGCCAGTTCGGGCGTCGATACATCACGTCCATCTTCACGACCGACGTCGTCGACAGATACGACGCGACCGTCTCGGGCCTGCGGACCGAGGGGTTAACCATCCTCGTCATGGTCCCGGGACTGCCGGACGACCTGATCTGTTTCGTCTGCGGGACCAGCACGATCACAAAAAGGCAGTTTCTCTTCATCATCATCCTCGGCCGGACGCCGGCGTACGTGCTCGCCGTCCTCTCCGGGGCCGAGTTCGGCGACGAGCAGCTCTACCGCGGGCTGGCGCTCGCCTGGCTGTTCGTCGTGCTGTCCGCCCTCGGCTACCTCGAACGCGAGCGGCTCAGACGGGCGGTGTTGACCCACTTCGGCACGGAAGAGTGACGGGAAGGATAGATGAATGGATGGATGGATGGGAGACTGGATGGATGGATGGGAGACTGGAAGGATGGATGGGAGACTGGAAGGATGGATGGGTGACTGGAAGGATGGATGGGTGACCGGAAGGGTAAATGGAAGAAGCGACCGCGACTGCGACTCGCCGTCGACGAGAGCTCTTGCTCGTCCGTCGGCGTCCGAGCTACGCCTCGCTTTGCTCGGAGGGGTCGAACTCGGGCGGCGTGATCCGGGATAGCCGCATCGCGTTGCCCGTCACCGCGGTCGTCATGCCGGCGTCGCCGGCCAGCACCGCGAGCCAGATCGGGACGTAGCCGAAGGGGACCGCGAGCGCCAGCCCGGCCTTGACCGCGAGGCTCGCGTAGATGTTCCCGCGGATGACGTCGTTGGCGTCGTGGGCCAGTTCGTAGAGGTAGGGGAGGCGCGTGAGATCGTCGCCCATGAGCGCGATATCGGCCGTCTCGAGGGCGGTATCGGTTCCCGCGGCACCCATCGCGATCCCGACCGTCGCCGTCGCGAGCGCGGGCGCGTCGTTGACGCCGTCGCCGACCATCGCGACGCCGTCGTACTCGCCCCTCAGCTCCTCGATGGCCCCGACCTTGTCCTCGGGCAGCAGCTCCGCGCGGACGTCGTCGACGCCGACCTCGTCGGCGATGGCCCGGGCCGTGCGCTCGTTGTCGCCGGTGAGCATCACGACGTGTTCGACGCCGAGGGCGTGGAGCCGGTCGACCGCGTACTTCGATTCGGGCCGGATCTCGTCGGCGATGGCGACGACGCCCTCCAGCGCCTCGTCGGTGCCGACGATGACGACCGTCTTCCCCTGGGCCTGGAGCTCCGGGACCAGGTCCTCGAGCAGGTCGAGACACTGGTTCCGCTCGCAGAGCTGCTGGGTTTTCCGTGTGACGACGCCGCCGTCGGTCGCAGCGTGGACGTGCGAGAGGTCGAAGCCGAGGTCCTCGAAGAACGCCGGCTTGCCCGCGTAGTGGGTGGTGCCGTCGAGGTCGGCGCGGACGCCCTTGCCGGTGATGCTCTCGAAGTTGGAGACCTCGCGGGTACCAACGTCGCGCTCGGCCGCGCGCTCGACGATGGCGTCACCGATCGGGTGTTCGCTCCGCGATTCGAGGCCGCGCGCACAGCGTAGCACGTCCGCCTCGGTGTTGTCGCCGAGCGGGACGACGTCGGTGACGACCAGCTCGCCGAGCGTGAGCGTCCCGGTCTTGTCGAGGGCGATGGCGTCGACCTCGCCCATCGCCTCGAGGTGGTTGCCGCCCTTGATCAGGACGCCGTTCTTCGCCGCGCTGGTGATACCGGAGACGACGGAGACGGGCGTCGAGATGACGAACGCGCATGGACACGCGAGCACGAGGAGCGTCAGCCCGTAGACGAACGACTGGACCCAGGTGACACCGAGGAGTGCGGGGGTCGCAAGCGTCGTCAGGACCGCGAACGCGACGACTGCGGGGGTGTAGTAGCCCGAGAAACGGTCGACGAACTGCTCGCGTTCGGTCTTGTTCCCCTGCGTGTCCTCGACTATCTCGATGATGCGGGAGAGCGTGTTCTCGCCGGCCTCGGAGGTAACCTGCACCTCGAGGTAGCCCTGCTCGTTGATCGTACCCGCGAACACCTCGTCGCCTTCGACCTTGTCGACGGGGACGCTCTCGCCGGTGATCGGCGCCTGGTTGACGGCACTTTCGCCCTCGATCACGTCGCCGTCCATCGGGATCTTCTCGCCCGGTTTGACGACGACGACGTCGCCGACGCGGACCTCGTCGACCGGGATCGTCACTTCCTCGCGGTCGCGCCGGACCGTCGCCTCGTCGGGCGAGAGGTCCATCAGCTCCTGGAGCGAGTTGCGCGCCTTGTCCATCGAGTAGCGCTCGAGGAGCTCGGCGACGCTGAAGAGGAACGCGAGCGTCGCCGCCTCCATGTACAGCGCCTCGCCGAAGCCGAGGCTGACGAGGATGGCGCCGAGGATCGCCAGCGACATCAGGAGGTCGATGTCGAGGTTCCGATTGCGAACGGAGAAGTAGCCGCCGCGCACGATCTCCTGCCCGCCGGCGACGACGGCCGCGAGGAACAGCACGTCGGCGACAGCGAGCGCGGCTGGGCCCACCGAGGCGATTCCGACGTTCAGCCCGGTGAGTACGAACTCGAGGAGGAGCCCGGCGGCGGTGAAGCCACCGCTGATCCACGTCTTGATCGCTCGTTCGCTCCGCCAGACGCTCTCGGGCTCGGGGACGCCGGCCGCCTCGCCGCCCCCCGTCGCGGTCGTGTCGACGACCTGGTACCCGGCGCTCTCGATGGCGGTCGTGAGCGCCGCGGCCGACGTGCGCGACTGGTCGTAGGTGACGACGACGTTCCCGGTGGTCGGCTCGGGGCGCTTCGCCACGACGCCGTCGACGGCGGCGAGCGCGGTCTCCACCTTCTCCGCGCAGGAGGGGCAGTCCATCGACGGGACGGAGAACGTCTCCGTGACCTCGCCGACGCCGGATTCGACCGCGTATCCCGCGCTCTCGACGCGATCCGCGACCGCCTCGGCGTCCACTCCGTCCGGGGTGTACCGCACCGTCAGCGTCCCCGTCGTGATCTCGGGGTCGACGGTCTCGACGGCATCGAGTTCCTGAACGCTGTTTCGGACCTTTCCCGCACAGGAGGGACAGTCCATGTCGGGAACCGACAGCTGTACCGTCGACTCCCGATCCGGCTCACCGCCGCCGTCCCAGTCGGCCCCGGCGTCGCCACCGCCCGGCTCTCCCCGCCCGGACCCGTCGTCCGGCGGCGAATCGGCAGGATCACTCATTACGTGTACCCAATCGTTCCAGAGTTATTAATGTAGCTACCAAAAACACCCCCTCTTACCGCCTATAATTGATAAATAAAATCCGCTGTTTTAATAATATTCGGCTGCTGCAGTGCCGCTGGTCGACGAAAGCTACCGGGCGCTCCGCCTCGCAAAGGAGACCCCACCACGTCGAGGAGTCCCAGCCACGTCGAGGAGTGCCCGCCACGTCGAGGAGTCCCCGCCGCTCGGACCGACGGAGGCGACTCCGGGCCGCCGCTATCGACGCAACAGGATCAGCGCCACGCCTGCCCCGCCGACCACGAATAGGCCGCTGAACAGGACCTTGCCGAGGCCGCCCGCGAGCGACTCGGAGGCTGCCGCCGTCGTGGTCGGCGCGGTCGTCGCAGTGTCGGGATCCTGTACCACGAGCGTCGCGACGGTAGCCGTGTCGCCGTCGGTGTCGTTGCCCGCGTACACCTCGATGGGATACTCACCGGTGTCGAGCATCGACGAGAGCGACGTCTCCGACTGGGCGAGCAGCTCGTCGTTCGACGACGTGCTCACGGTCGCCCCGTTGCGGCCGGCCAGGGAGGTATCGACGAACAGTTTCGCTCGCCCGTCGCCGTCGGCGTCGCGAACGGTGGCCTGCATCTCGTAACCGGTCTCCGCCTCCTCACCGATGACGACGGTCGCGGTGTCGACCCCGCTGAACACGAGGTCGACGGTGGCGACGTTGCCCGCGTCGACGATCACCGCGGCGTTGTCGAGCGAGACGCTAGCGGATTCCGGGGGCTCCGTCGTCGGCTCGGCAGTCTGTTCCGGTAGCGGCGTCGGCGACTCCGGAACCGTCTCCGCACACTCCTCGCCGCAAGCGACGACCTCGCCGTCGGCGGTCGCCAGCGTCGTGCCGTTCTCCGCCAGGACCTTCACGGAGAAGGTGTTGCCGGCCTGCTGGCGCTCGAAGTCGAAGGCGACCGCCCAGGTCCCGTTCTCGGTGACCACTGCGTTCGAGGACTTGATGAACCGGGGCGCGGTGTCGCCGGTCGACTGCACGCGAACGATGAGCTCCGTCCCCTTCCGGAAGTCGGCGGTCCCGGAGATGACCTGCGAGGAGCCGTTCGCGACGGTCACGGCGTCCCCGGACTGGTTGATCGTTACCGACGAGTCGGCGGTCCCGCTCTCTGCCGCCCCGAGCGCGGCGACGCCTGCGACGGCCACCGCGACGAGCGCGATGGCCATCACAGCTCTCGTCGCGGTTGCTAGCCGGCTCACTGGGACCACCTCCGGTGTCCGTCCTGTCCCATGGTTTTTCGTCGTCGATTCCACACGCGTCGTCGGTCGATGGAGGGCATACAGTGACGACAACGGGCCGACCTGTATAAGAATGAACGAATGCTTCAACTGGCGTTTACACTACTCCGGGGCGCCGGACCGGTCGCTCGTCGCCCGAGCCGATCGCTACTTTCAACAGCTCCGATGTGGTACACCTGACAGATTCGTGGCATCCGACGGGTCCCGAACTGCTCCCGGAATCAGTCGCCGTCGCGCGCTTACCGTCGGCGGCGCGGCGCTCGCGGCGGTCGGGGTCACGCTCCCGGTCCCGGACCTGGGCGGACGCCCGAGCGGTCCGAGCGAGAGCGGCCCGCCGGGCGGCCGGGTCGAGGGGGCGGAGAACGGGCTGTTCGACCGGCTTCATGCGGCCGGGATCACCGGTGAGGGCGTTCGCGTCGGCATCGTCGACCCTACCGGGTTCGACCCGGGTCGGGAGGCGATCCGAAACCGGGTCGCGGCGCTCGAATGGTTCGGGTCCGACCCGCCCGTCGTCGACGTGAGCCACGGGACTGCGGCCGCGACGACCGTGTCGACGGCGGCGCCCGACGCCGATCTCTACCTCGCCGGCTTCGAGGACGACGAGGGATTCGAGCGCGCCGTCGCGTGGACCCGCGACGAGGAACTCGACGTACTCTTGACGCCCTTCGCCGCGCACGGCGTCGCCGCCGGCAACTCGCGGGTTTCGCGGGCCGCCGGTGACGCCGTCGACGCCGGGCTGGTCGTCGTCGCTCCGACCGGCAACGCGGCCCGCGGTCACTGGTCCCGTCCGATCTCTCCTGCCGAGCTGACGACGGCGTTCCAGTCACTGCGGATCGGGGTTCGGTCGCTCGCCGACGGGTCCCCGGAAGGACGGCTCGTCGCGTGGGTTACCGACGACGGGCCCACCGCGCTCGAACTGGGCCTGGCGCTCGTCGAGCGGACGGACCAGGGGGACGGACGGAACCTGATCGCGCTGTCCCGGTCGGTCGGCGACGATCGCGGCCACCGGCTGACGGCGACGCTCGACGGGGGCGACTACTGGCTGGAGCTGCAACACCGGAGCGGCGAAGTAACGGGGATCGATCCCGACGGGTTCCGGGTCGAGGTGACGACGCCGACCCACCGGCTGGTGCCAGCCCAGCCCGCGGGGAGCATCGCTGCCCCCGCCACGGCGCCCGACGTCCTGGCCGTGGGCGCGACCACGGATACCGGTACCAGCGCCGCGCCCTACAGCGGCCGCGGCCCGACCGCCGACGGGCGAGCCGGCGTCGACCTGGTCGCGCCGCCGCGCCCCTGGACCGGGGCGGGGCCCTCCGGAACATCGGCGGCGGCCGCCAGGGCAGCCGGCATCGCGGCACTGGTTCGCGGGCGCTACAGCGCGCCACCGCGGAGGGTCGTCGAGCTTCTTCGCGCCACGGCGACCGACGTTGGGGGGAACGGGGTGGGACTGGCGACCGGCGCCGGTCGCCTCGACGCCGAGCTGGCCATTCAGCGAGCCCGGGCACGGGCTCGTGCCGCGGAATCGTGAACGTAGGGGTGAACGCAGGGGCAGTAGGACCGGTTAAACGCGCGTTTAACGCACGGTCACGTTAAAGTGGGCACGCGTCGATGCTCCCCGTACGGATGTCCTCCCCGATAAGCCGTCTTACCGGGTCGACCGCGGAGTCCGAGACGGACCCCGCGGTCCTCCGGATGGACGAGGAGGAGGCGAGCGCGGTGTTCGACGCACTCGGCTCCGAGACCGCCAGGCGCCTCTTCTGTGCCGCCGCCGAGAAGCCGGCGCCCCCGTCCGAGCTGGCCCGGCAGGTCGACACGTCGGTCCAGAACGTCCACTATCACCTCTCGAACCTCCAGTCCGCGGGCGTCGTCGAACCGCTCGACACGGAGTACTCCGAGAAGGGTAACGAGATGACCGTTTACGGTCCCACGACCGACCCCATCGTGTTGACCGGTGAGCCGGACGCCGAGTCGAAGTCGGGGCTCCGTCGCTCGGTGCAGGACTGGGCCGCGGGCGTCGTCGGCCTGGCGTTCGCGAGCCTGGCCGTCCAGGTGGTCGTCGAACGGCTCACCACCGGCTCCGGCGGCCTCTTCGAACCCGCAAGCGTCGGCGGCGCGGACCCGGGCGAACCGATCTGGCTCGCGCTGACGGTCGCCGAGCCCGGCCTCCTGTTCTTCGTCGGCGGACTCGCCGCCTTCGCCGCCGTCGCCGTCCGCACCGGCGACGAGTAACGTCGGCTCTCGGGGCGAGTACCGCGGCATGGAAGGCCGTCGCGTCCCTCGAACCGGAAATTCCGCGACCGCCTGGTGGTCGTCTTCGAGTCGGCGTCGACCACCGCCAGCGGTGAACCGATCCTCCCGAAGCCCCTTCGCATCCTCTCCCGTCCACCGGCTACCGAATGGACGTCTCGGCTTCCACCGTCTTGGAGCCAGCAATCCATAAGTCGCCGGCTCCCGTCGCGGACGGCATGGTACGCGTCCTCTCCGAGACCGTCGTCGAACGGCACCTGGACCTGGCGGGTCTCGTCGCCGTGGTGGGCGACGCGCTCGTCAGGCAGGCGGCCGGCGAGGTCGAACGCCCGGATCGCCCGCACTACCCGGTCGGGAAGGGGCTCGACGGACCGGAGCCAACCGGCACCGGGATCGCGATGCCGGCGTACGTTCACGGCGCCGACTACTACGCGACGAAGCTCGTCGGGGTCCACGAGGGAAACGCCGACCGGGGACTCCCGACGATCAACGCGCAGATCGCGCTCACGGACGCCCGTACTGGCCTGCCGGAGGCGATCGTGGCGGGGACGACGATCACGAACGCCCGGACGGGCTGTCTCGGCGCGCTCGCCGTGCGGGAGCTGGCGCCCGACGCCGTCACGCTGGGCGTGATCGGCGCGGGTGCGCAAGCGCGCTGGCAGACTCGCGCGATCGCGACCGTCGCCGGACTGGCGGACGTGCGCGTGTACTCCCCGAGCGAGTCGCGCCACGAGTGCGCTGCGGACCTCTCGGAGCGCGGCCTTCCCGCCCACGCCGTCGACGACCCGGCGGCGGCGGTGGCTGCCGCTGACGTGGTCGTGACGGCGACCACCGCGACCGAGCCGGTGTTCCCGGCGAGTGCGCTGGGGGAGGAAACCCTCGTCGTCGCCGTCGGTGCGTTCACTCCAGAGATGCAGGAACTCGAACCGGCGGTCGTCGAGGGGGCAGACACGGTGTACGCCGACGTGCCGGCGGAGGCCGTCGAAACCGGCGACTTCCGCGCGACCGACCTCGATGCGTCGCAACTCGTGGCATTCGGAACGTTGCTCGGCGATAGCGACCGAGAGCCAGCGGCTGGAACGCGCGCGGTCGTCGCGTCGGTCGGCTCCGCAACGATGGACGCGGCGGCGACTGCGGCCGTCTATCGCCACGCGGTCGAGGCGGAGGATGGCACCCAGGTCGACCTACTCCCGCACGACTGACACGACGTGTGCCTCTTGTAGAACATCCGAGCGAGGGACTGCGGGCTACTCCTCGCGTAGCCGAATCTCGACGCGTTCGCCGACGGACGGGCTTTCCGGTCCCTCGGAGAGCTTGAAAATCTCGCCGTCGGTGGTTTCACCGACGGTGACGATCCGTTCTCTATCCACCAGAAGGCGTGCGAGCCGCTCGAACCCCTCTTCCTGCAGCGGACTGAAGACCGGCGACCGTTCGATGCCGTGGACGTCCCGGACCATGACGGTCTTCTCCTCGCCGCCGTTCCGGTGGTAGTGCGCCGTGAACCGGTCCGGCATGTCGTCGCCCGCTCTCCCCGCCTTGATCTTTGCGAGCTGGTCGTTGGTGGCGAAGCTGAACTCCGACAGATCGGCCAGCGAGAGCTGAGTCTCCATAGTATCACAGCGAACGCGACGGACACGTTTGAACCCTTGATATTTGGTTGCTACCGTCTCCTGTAGTGGTCGCCAGTGACCGCAGGGCAGAGGCCTGCGTCAGTTCGGTTGTATCGGCTCTCGTTCGCGAAATTGCGGTTACGATTACCCGAAGCAGTCACTCAGGATGTGAGAATGCGGGAGAAGTGGGCCGGCGCGAATTCGAATCGCGGTTACGGCCACCCGAAGGCCGAAGGAT
>JBDGPU010000076.1:0-24516 GCA_042219525.1 Halopenitus sp. | reverse complement strand
AGCAGCGCGAGCGCTCAGCGGCTGGGGCTTTCTGGGCATGCTGAGTGGTGTCGCTGGCGACGACAGCTGATTCTGTTTATAAGCACGACCGGTCAGCGGTTGGAGGTTACCACGCGTACCGAGTGGTGTCGCAAGCGGCGACAGCCGAGTTCATTTATAAAAGCGCTCACTCCACACTCAGCACTTTCACGCCACGAGGGATACCGACACGAAAACCGCTCACTGACCAACGCGAAACGTCACGGAACCGTATTTAAAAACAACCAACCGATCAGACCGGGTCGCCGAACGCGTACACCGTGTTCTGGCCGGTCACTTCGACCGTGGTGAAGTCGCCGGGTTCGAGGTCGTGCTCGGGCGCGTTCTGGACGATGATCTGGCGGTAGGCCGAGTCGCGGCACTTCACGGAGTCGCCGGTGCCCTGCTCGACGACGAGGACGTCCTGGGTCGTGCCGACGAGGTCCTCGTACGCCTCGCCGACGACGTCCATCTTCAGTTCGGACATCGCCTTCGAGCGCTCCTTCTTCACGGTGCCGCCGAGCCCCTTCATGTCGGCGGCGTCCGTGCCGGGGCGCTTCGAGAAGCGCGTGACGTTGATCTTCTCGGGGCGGACATCGGCGAGCAGCTCCATCGACTGCTCGTGGTCGGCTTCCGTCTCGGTCGGGAAGCCGACGATGAAGTCCGTCGAGAGCGTCCAGTGGTCGAGCTTCTGGTCGAAGGTGTCGACGATCTCCTTGAACTTCTCGACGCGGTGCTGGCGGCGCATGGATTCGAGCACCTCGTCGCTGCCGGACTGGACCGGCGCGTGGATGAAGTCGTAGAGCTTCTCGTTTGCGGCGAAGACGTCGGCCAGCTCCTCGTGGATGCCGTGGATGCCGCCGGGATTGGCCATGCCGAGCCGGACCCGGAACTCGCCCTCGATGTCGCAGATGCGGTCGAGCAGCTCGGGGAGCTTCCGGTCGCCCTCGTCCCAGCCGTAGACGCCCGTGTCCTGACCGGTGACCCGGAGCTCCTTCGCGCCGGCGTGGACCAAGGCCCGCGCCTTCTCGACGTTCTCTTCGATGGAGGGGGAGTCGACGCGCCCGGTCGCGAACTTGGTGATGCAGTACGAGCAGTTCGACATGCAGCCGCGCGCGATGGGCAGGATGCCGACGACGCCGTCGATGACCGGCTCGGTGTCCGGGGTGTGGGTCGGACACTCGCCGTTCCGGACGGCTTCCGGCACCTCGTCCCAGTGGAGGACGTCGGCGTCGACGTCGGCCTCGCGGAACTCCTCGCCCTGGGCCAGCGCCATGCAGCCCGTGACGATGAGGTCCGCCGTCTCCTCCTCGAGTTCCTGCGCGCGGCGGAGCATGTTCCGCTCCGTTTTCTCGACGACAGTGCAGGTGTTCAGAATGGCGACGTCCGCGTCCTCCGGACCGTCCGCTGGGTAGTGACCGCCGTCCCGGAGCGTCCGCTCGATCTCACGGCTCTCGCCCCGATTGGAGGTGCAGCCGTAGGTCTCGATGTGATACGTCGCCATCGCTTACGGATGGTACAGAGCCCGCGGGCAAAAACACGACGGATTTCGCCGGCGACGGTGTGCGCTACCGCGTCACAGGGGCAGCCCCCGGCCAACGTGGTTTTCCGTGGGGAGCCAGAAACCATATACATGGGCTTTGGCAGCTACGATGAATCCGAACAGGAGTCACCGAGCCAGGACGACGAGGACAAAGGTGAGGGGGTCACTGTCCACGAGAACGACCACGACGGCGAAGTGTCCTTCGAGAGCGAGGTCTCGACCGACGACCTGGTCGGGCGCCTCGAGGAAATGAAGGACGACGAGGACGACGAGTAACTGGCCGGCTCCACGGTTCTTCCTTTTGAAACCACGCCCGAGAGCCGTGCGGCTATCGGTTTGAGGGCACGTCCGACTTCTCTGCCACCTCCTATTCGCCGTCCGTCCCACCACCGAACAGCCGATCCCACAGCGACCGCTCCGTCGGGCGTTCACAGAGCAGGACGGAGCAGTCGACGTCGGCGACGACGTCGCCCACGAGCGAGCCCCGGAGTAGCCGCGAGAGGAGGCCGCGCTCCGTCGCACCCATGAGGACCATCGTCGCCTCGCGAGCGCGGCGCTCGATGGCAGCCTCGACGTCGCCGCCCGCGTCGACCGAGAGCGCCGCGTCGTCGAGGCCGTGCGCCCGGGCCCAGCGGTCGAGGAACTCCTCGCCGGCCGCACGCGACTCGTCGCCGTCGACGACGTGCAGTAGCTCCACGGTAGCGTCCCGCTGGTCCCGAAGGACGCGGGCGACCGCCGCGGAGAGGTCCGAGTCGCTCCCGCCCGCCGTCGGCACGAGTAAGTGCGAGGGGTCGAAGCCGCGGTCCTTCAGCACGAGGAAGTCGCACGGAAGACTCCCGGCGAGTTCGTCGAACGTGGACTCCGCACGGCCCGCGGACCAGAACGGCTGGTCGCTCCAGCCCATCACCACGAGGTCGGCGTCGCCGGTCTCCGCGGCGTCGAACACCTCCTCGAACGACCGATGGGAGATGACCGTTCGCGTCTCCATCTGTACGTCGAACCGCTCCGCGTGCTCGCGGGCCCGGTCGAGCAGTTTCGCCGACTCCGCGTCGATCCGCTCGCGCGCGTCCGACCCGGCGGACAGCGGCGTCTGATCCGGGACGGTGACGATGTGGACAGCCTCGACCACGCCGTCGTTGGCCGCCGCCAGCAACGACCCGAGCCTGATCAGGTCCCGCTCCGTGTCCGGGTTGGCCAGCGAAACCATCACCCGATATCCGTCACCGTCGGATCGGGGTGATTCCGTAGCGGAGACGGACGGCTCGGGCATCGTTCACGATGGCCAAGGAGGCGCTACCGCAAGTATCCTTGGTGGATGGTCACACGGCGAGCAGAGAGAGCGTGATCCCCGGCCGGCCGAATACCGGCTGCCGGCGGTCGCTACGACGAGAACCCTTCGACGATATCGACGCCCGAGGAGGCGCCGATCCGCTCGGCCCCGGCGTCGAGCATCGCCAGCGCCTCCTCGGCCGAGCCGACCCCGCCCGAGGCCTTCACCGGCAGGTACTCGCTCATCAGCTCGACGTCCGCGACGCGCGCGCCGCCGTCAGCGAAGCCGGTCGATGTCTTCACCATGTCGGCGTCGGCCGCGACGGCGGCCTCGCAGGCGCGGTGCTTCTCGGCGTCGGAAAGCAGCGCGGTTTCGATGATCACCTTCACCGGCACCGCGACGGCCTCGACGACGGCGGCGATCCCCTCGGTGACGACCTCGTCCTCGCCGGCTTTCAGTCGGCCAACGTTGACCACGAGGTCCAGCTCGTCGGCGCCGTCGGCGACGGCGTTCTCGGCCTCGTCGCGCTTCGAGGCGACGGAGCCCTGGCCGTGCGGGAAATCGATGACCGTCGCGACAGTCGTCCCCGGCGCGTAGTCGACGGCCTCGGCGACGTAGCAGGGCGGAATGCACGCGTTCATCCCGTAGTCGGCGGCCTCGTCAAGCACGGTCCGGACGTCGCCCCACGTCGTCTCCGGACCGAGAACGGTGTGGTCGATGCTCGCGGCGAACTCATCGCGGTTCATGCCTGGCGAATTCCGGCGCTCGATTAAAGGTGTGTGGGTCCGGCGACAAGCGTGACTACCAGGGCGAGTGATTCCACCCACCACGAGAACCGCGAAAGTTCGCATGACCTTATACGCGATGCCGCGCAAGTGGGCGTATGACCCGCTTCGAGGCCGCCGAGGAGACCGAGCGACTGAAGCTGTTCGCCGACGCCGTGACGGCCCATCGCAACCGCGGCAGCAAGGTGACGACCATCGACGTCGACCCCGAGAGCGACACCACGGAGAGCGAGGGTGAGATCCCCCCATGGATCCAGCTCGCCGGCACGGAGGTCGTGTTGGACTGCACGGACGAGGAGCTCGAGCGCCTCAAGGACCTCGTCGGCGACTACCCCGAGTTCCGGATCGACGAACTCGAGAGCCCGGAGGAGGCCGAGGGGACGAACGCCGTCGTCACGGCGCGCTCCGACGCCAACCGCATCGCGGACTTCTTCGAGCGCGCTTTCCGCGAGGTGTACGGGCTCGAGGAGGACTACAGGGCCTGGGTCACCCAGATCTGAGTCGGCTTCCACGCCGACCCAGAATCGGGGTCGAGTCCAGCTGCGTCAGCAGTTCCCATACCTCGCGGGTGACAGCACGCCTAAGGGGGATGACGAACAACCGGTCGGTATGACTGACCTGCTATCGCGACCGCTCGTCCCGGTCGCGAACGAAGACGACGCCGTGGCGACGTACGAGAGCCTCAGACGCTATCTCGTCGACGGCGACGTGACTCCGCTCGTCGTCAACGTCATCGAGAAAGCCGGCGGCGCTCCCGACAAGGCAGGTGTCGAGCAGCGACAGGAGGTCGCGGAAGCGGCGTTCGAGGCCTTCCGCGACCGCGCAGCCGACGACGAGCTACCCATCGAGACCGAAATCCTCTACGGCACGGACGTGGCGGAGACGATCATCGACTACGCCGCCGACCGTGACGCGTCCGCCATCGTCTTCCACTCGCGGGGCGGCGGTGCCCTCCTCGAGGTGCTCTCCGGCAGCGTGCGGACGAAGCTCGTAACGGAAAGCGACCGACCCGTCGTCGTCCTCCCGAACACGTGAGCCTCCCCCGATTCAGCCCGCCCCGATTCAGCCCGTCAGTGAGCAGCGATAGCATCAGCCAGCGAAACGACCGTCACGGCGACGGAGGGCGACTGTGAGCGCGGACGAGGAGCTCGCGAAGGACCTCGGCCCGCTCGCGGCGCTGACGATCGGGATCGGGACGATGATCGGCGCTGGCATCTTCGTCCTCCCGGGAACCGCCGTCGCCAGGGCCGGCCCGCTCGCGGCCGCGACGTTCGTCATTGGCGGGGTCATCGCCCTCTTTACCGCGCTCTCGGCCTCCGAGCTCGGGACGGCGATGCCGAAATCCGGCGGCGCGTACTTCTACATCAACCGCGCCTTGGGCCCGCTGTTCGGATCGGTCAGCGGCTGGACGAACTGGATGGGACTGGCGTTCGCCTCCGCGTTTTACATGTACGGCTTCGGCGAGTACGTCAACGCCCTCGTCGGCGCACCCGCGCTCGTGCTCGGCCCCCTCTCGCTGTCGGCCGCCAAGACCATCGGCCTGCTCGGCGCCGTGCTGTTCATCAGCGTCAACTACCTCGGGGCGAAGGAAACCGGGGGTCTCCAGAACGTCATCGTCCTGACGCTGCTCGGCATCCTGGGGCTTTTCACCGTCGTCGGCCTCTCGAACGGGAATATGGAGAGCCTGCGACCCATCGCCCCGCCGGGTGCGACCGCGGAGGTGTTGCCCGTCACCGCCATCGTCTTCGTCTCCTACCTCGGCTTCGTCCAGATCACGTCCGTCGCCGAGGAGATCAAGGAGCCGGGCAAGAACCTTCCCCGCGCAGTCATCGGGTCGGTCGTCATCGTCACGACGATTTACGCGCTGTTCCTGCTCGTGCTGCTCGCGGCGGTCCCCACGGACCTCGTGGCGAACAACGACACCGCCGTCGTCGAGGCGGCGCAGCTACTGTTCGGGAAGTACGACGTGTTCGGCTTCAATCTAGGCGCGCTCGGGTGGGGAATCCTCCTGCTCGGGGGCCTGCTCGCGACCGCCTCGTCCGCGAACGCGTCGATCCTCTCCTCCTCGCGCATCAACTTCGCGATGGGGCGGGAGAAGATCGTCACCCCGAAGCTGAACAAGATCCACCCACGATTCGGCACGCCGTATCGCTCCATCGCGGTGACGGGCGCGCTCATCGTCGTCTTCCTGCTCGTCGGCGACATCGAGCTGCTGGCGACGGCGGGCTCCGTCCTCCACCTCATCGTCTACGGCTTGCTAAACATCGCGTTGATCGTTATGCGCGAGGCGGACCCGGAAGGCTACGAACCGGACTTCGAGGTGCCGTTCTACCCGTTCGTGCCCGTTGTCGGGGCGCTGACCTCCTTCGCGCTGATCGCCTACATCGAACCGCTGGTCATCGTCCTGTCCGGCGCGTTCACGCTGTTCGCCGGGCTCTGGTACCTGCTGTACGCGCGCAGACACGTCGAGACGACCGGCGTCCTCGCCGACTGGGTGATGGACCGCTCCGAGGAGCTCCCCGACGCGGCCGTCTCCGCGGCGACGACGGTCAAGCCCGAAGGCGGCGAGTACCGCGTGATGGTCCCGCTCGCGAACCCG
Source organism: Halopenitus sp. (assembly GCA_042219525.1). Taxonomy (GTDB): domain Archaea; phylum Halobacteriota; class Halobacteria; order Halobacteriales; family Haloferacaceae; genus JBDGPU01. The sequence continues at coordinate 18,301 of JBDGPU010000076.1, read as the reverse complement.
AACACGGAGAAACACCTCATCTCGCTGGCCGCCGCCATCGCCAACCAGCGAGACGGGACGGTCGTCGCGGTCAACATCGCCAACGTCCCGGATCAGACCTCGCTGGCGTCAGCCCGCGAGCGCGGCGCCCACGACGCAGCGAACGAGCTGCTCGAGACGGCGAAGGCGGACGCGGAGACGTTCGGCGTCGACGTGGAAACGCACGTCGTCCTCTCCCACCGCACCTTCGAGGAGGTGTTCGACGCCGCGAAGACGTACGGCGCAGACATGACCGTGATGGGCTGGGGTGAGGACTCCCACGGCGCGCCCGGCCGGGCCGAGTCCGCCGTCGACGAGCTCGCGAAGTCGCTCCCCTGTGACTTCCTCGTGTTCAAGGACCGCGGCTTCGACACCTCCCAGATTCTGGTACCGACTGCGGGCGGTCCGGACTCCGAGCTGTCCGCGGCCGTCGCCAGAATGCTGAAAGCCGAGTTCGACGCCGCGGTGACGCTGCTCCACGTCGCCGACGACGTCGACGAGGGCCGCCAGTTCCTCGAGGAGTGGGCTGCCGAACACGGGCTCGCGGATGCGGCGCTCCACGTCGACAGCGGCGACGTGGAATCCCGTATCGCGGAGGCGGCCGCTGACGCCACGCTGCTGGTCATCGGCGCGACGGAGAAGGGGCTGCTCTCGCGGCTCGTCCGGGGGTCGCTCGTGCTCGACGTGCTGTACGACGTCGACTGCTCGGTCCTGCTGGCGGAGAAGCAGCACGAGCGCGGGCTCCTCGACCGGCTCGTCGGGTCAGGCTCCCGGTCGGCGGATCCGACGGACACCGGCGTCGAGGAGGAACCGACGACCCCCGCCGTCGAAGCCGACCCGGCAGCCGACGCGGAAGCGACCGAGACCTGAGGTCGCAGTCGCGCTCGCTCCGACTGCTTCCGGGACCTATTCCGGCTTCCCGACAGCCTCCCCAGTCGCCGGTGTCGCTCGCTGCCGGAGATAGAGGTAGCTGAGAACGGGGATAATAGTCAACACGAGCGTCGCGAGAGCCCAGGCAAGCGGCGAGCGACTCCCCCGTGACCTGGCGTCGCGGTAGATCCAGACGGCCATCCCGACGACGATGCTGTAGATGGCGCCGTAGTATATCACCGACCGAGCGGTAGCGAGATCGACGAGGAGCGGGTCCATTACCAGCCGTATGGCCGTGGGCGAAAAGAGAATGCCGGTTTCGTGGGTCGTCGCTTTCGTGGTTCCCGTCGCCTGTGACGTCGACCGCGACGTCGGCCGCGACATCGACCGCGACGTCGCCTGCGCCGTCGACCGCGACGTTGACCACGACGTCGACCACGACGGCAATGGCGACAGTTCCGCCGCTGGCGATGCCACCACCAGGCGAACGGTCAGTCGTCGAGGACGTCGAGCGAGTCGCCGACGACCGCGGGATCCGTGAGGTCGGCCGCGAGAACGAAATCCGGTTCGTCAGCGACCCGAGTTCTGGTTGCGGCCGTGTCGCTGACTGCGGCCACCGTTTCCGGGATGAACACGCGCGTCTCGTCGGCACCGACTGCGGCGGCGTCGCGAGCGACGGCAGCGTAGAGGGCGGCAGCCGCGTCGACGTCGCGCCACGCGGCGACGCCGTAGATCGCGCGGGTCACTGACTCGCCGGCGTCGTTCTCACCGTCCCTGACGTACGAGCGGTACGTCATCGCGGCGACGCCGTCGTCGCGAACGGTGATGAGCCGGTCGTCGTCGGCAGCGGCGGCCACCTCCTCGCGAGTGAGTTCCGAGCAGGCCCACGATTCCTCGGCGTCCATCGACAGCCCGCGGAGGTGGTCGCGGGCGTCGCTGTCGGTCCAGAACGACCAGGCCGCGTTCGGGTCCGGCGCGGGTGCCGGGCTCACGTCCGTCACCTCGGCGGCGACGGTCAGGTCCGCGGCGCGGTCCGCGGCCGGAGTCGCCTCCGCGTTCGGAGTCGGCATCGCGAAGCGGAACTCCGTCGCGGGGCCGAAGCCGACGGACCGCGACTGGCCGAGGCCGGCGACGTTCCAGGAGAACACCATGTTTCGGCAGACAGCGGCACCCGCCTCGCGGGCCCAGCCGAAGACGGCCTCCGAGAGCCGCTCGCTCACACCCAGTCCGCGGGCCGCGCTGGCGACGCGGATGCCCTGACCCCACGCCTCCCAGTCGGAGAGGAGGACGCACTGAACGCAGCCGACGACGACCTCGGGATCACCCGGCGCCGCCGCGCCGGTGCCGTCGCCCTCGACGATCGCGTCGGAGTCGATCCCGTCGCCTGCCTCGGTATCCCCGTCATCCCCGCCGAGCGCGGACCGTGCGTCCGCCAGGGGGAGCGTCGCGACGAACGTGCGCTGGGTCGGGCCGTCCGTCGCGACCCACTCCTCGAAGACGTGAGGGATGTAGTCGCCGTGTTTTTCCCCCCACGTGTCGCTGGTGAACGTCGCGACCGCCGCGGCGTCAACGTGGCGTGCCTGTCGCGTAACGACCGGAGCGTGCATCGAACTAGCCTAAACTCGCCCGCGTCGGCCAATCAAGACTTCGAAACCGTCCGCCGTGGCACTCCTCCTCGGAAAGCGACGTCGGACGCACCGCCGTTCAGCCCGGCAGGTGGGCGAAGGGGAGCGACGAAGACAGGTGGCTGCAATTCTTGCCGTGGATTTATAGGGAAACTGTGGGACGTACCCGCATGGATATCGCGGAGTTCTTCGAGACGATGCCGTTCGCCCAGCTGCTCGGTGTCGAGGTGACGGTGGCCGAGGACGGGCATGCGGAAGGATACGTCGAGATGCGCGAGGAGCTTTCCTGGAACGCGGAGCGTCGGATGGCACACGGGGGCGTCACGTTCACCCTCGCGGACACCGTCGGCGGCGCCGCGCTCGTCTCACTCGTCGACCAGCCCGTCCCGACCATCGACATGCGCATCGACTACCTCGAAGCGGGGACCGGCGACCTCTACGCCGAGGCGACCGTCGAGCGCTGCGGCGACGACGTCGGCGTGGTCGACGTCACGGTCACCGACGAGGACGACACCGCCCTCGCGACCGCCCGCGGCGTCTACAAGACGGGGTGACCGTTGCGCATGCCCGACGACACCCGACCGACGACCGCCGACGCGCTGGTCGAGACGCTCGAAACGCTCGGCGTCGACCGCGCGTTCGGGTTCCCCGGCGGCCGCGTCATCGAACTGCTCGAACGACTGCCGGACTCCGACGTCGCGTTCGTCCGCCCACGTGACGAGCGCGAGGCGAGCGTCATGGCGGAAGCGCACGGCCGGATCACCGGCGACCCGGGCGTGCTGCTCGGACAGGGTCCGTGGATCGGAAGCCTGGGTGCCTTCGGGCAGATGGAGGCGCGTCTCGGCTCCTCGCCGATGGTCACCATCACGGAAGCCTCCGAGCGCGGCGACTACTCGACGCTCGCCCCCTACCAACAGTCGCGGGGGGACTACGGCGGGCTCGAGCTCCCGAAGATCCTCGACGCTATCACCACGGAGCACTGGTTCCCGCGAACGCCGACCGAGACGCTCCGGTCGACGCAACTCGCCTTCAAACACGCCGTCGCCGGGCGTCCCGGCCCGACCGCGGTCGTCCTCGACGGCGACGCCGTCACGGCCCCGGTGCCCGCGGACCCCATCCCGCCCGTCTGGGACGCCGCAGCCCAGAGCCGAACCTGGGAGTCGCGGCCCGTCGACGCCGACGTCGAGGCGGCTGCGGAGCACCTCGAAGCGGCCGACCGACCCGTGGTCGTCGCCGGGAACGGCGTTCACGCGGCCGACGCGTACGACGAACTCGCCACGGTTGCGGAGCGTTACGACTGCGCGGTCGTCACCTCCTACCTCGGGAAGTCGACGTTCCCGGAGACCGACGCGCGGGCCGCGGGCGTCATCGGCTCGTTCGGCCACGAGGGTGCCAACGAGGTCGTCAGCGAGGCCGACGTGTTGCTGGTCGTCGGCTGCCGACTCCAGCCGATGGACACGAACTGGCAGGCCCCGGATTTCATCCGTCCCGACGACCAGACCATCCTCCACGTCGACGTCGACGCGCGCAACACGGGCTGGGTGTACCCCGCGGACGTCGGGCTCGTCGGCGACGCGGCGCACGCGCTCGACGCCCTGGCTGCGGCCGGAGCGGGCGAGTCCGGCTGGGCGACCGAGCGCGCGGCGACGGCCCGGGAGGATTTCCACGCTCCCGCCTGCGACGCGGACGCGAGCCCGATCAAACCGCAACGGGCGGCCAGGGAGGTCGAGCGCGTCGTCGACGCCGACACCCTCGTCACGGCCGATTCCGGAAACAACCGGTTCTGGCTGCTCAACTACCTGCAGACGCCGGCGACGCGCACGTACTTTGGCTCCGGCGGCGTAGGCGGAATGGGGTGGGCGACCCCGGCCGCCGTCGCGGCGGCGCTGGCGACGGACAAGCGCGTCATTGCGGTGACTGGCGACGGTGGTTTCGCGATGACGATGACGAGCGTCGACACCGCTGTGGAGCGTCGGCTGCCCATCACCGTCGTCGTGCTCAACGACACCAGCCTCGGGATGGTCCGCCAGATGGACGAGACGGCCGGTATCGCTGGCGTCGAGTTCCACGACACCGACTTCGTCCGAGTTGCGGAGGCGTTCGGTGCCGAGGGCGTCCGCGTGGAGACGCCGGCCGAGCTCGGCGAGCAGTTGGCGGACGGCCCCGTCGGCGACGTCCCCCTGGTGATCGACGCACGCATCGACCGCGACGTGGAGATGGCCGACCAGCTGGCCTCCTCGTTTTACGAGTCCGTCGGCGGCCTCCACGAGTAGGGATGTGGGAAGTCGCGAACTCGAAAAGGGCCGTTTCGTGGCTGATGGGGTGGGATCGTCGCCGCGTTTCCAGCTCGTTTGGTAGTTGTTGTCTAGCACATTTCAAAAATGTTCATTAGGCTGGATGCCCAATGTGGAGGTGCCGTGAGAACGGTGAGAACACACTGGACGACCGGTTTGATCCATCCATACGGGATGGAGAAAGCTGGGATGAGGCGAACACCAAAGGATCCGTAAAAGGGTCAGAAGGTCAAAGCCACGAAGGAGAACCGAACCAACCCAGAACCTCGTCGCCTAGGAGATGAGGCGAGAAGACCAAGTAACGGACATCACGTGAGTGATGTTCGTGAATCTGGTGTAGTCAGGGTCGAAACAAGGCCCTGACGAACGTCAGAAGGGTCGTACGGGTTGGGGAACACATCTCCCGTCCAGGTTCTATTCACCGTTCTCGCATCTGTTCGATCCGACAGCGTCAGCTACCTCCTCAATCGGCAGCTTTCCCCGAGTATCGGCCGAGTTCTCCCCGAGTGACGGCCGAGTTCTCCCCGAGTGAAGAGTGGCTCCTTACTGCAGTTGCCGTCGGTAATCGATTCTTCGCCTCCGTACTGACCGATGCCGATCCGTCTAGCGTGACGGCCGGGACGGTCACCATCCCCGCTCGGACCGTAGTTTACTGATCGGCTTCTCCCCCAAACTTCGCCATCCTCGAACGGCGGCAACAGTCGTGCTACGTGCGCACCGCCGACAATCCGCGTCAGTCTGGTTGTTCCTCGTAGCCCTCGACGCCCGTCGCACGGAGGTACTCCTCGAGGAGCGTCGGGAACTGGCCGCCGTGGAGGTACCGGAGGCCGAACTTGTCCGCCCAGGAGATGATCCCCCGGTCCTCGGTGACCACGCCGGCGTCGAGTTCCTCGGCGAGAATGAGCAGGTCGAAGTCCTCCCGTGAGTCCAGCACCCCTCGGCGGAGTGCGCGACGATATTTGTCTCGAAGCTGCGAGAGGATGCGGTCGGCCTCAGTCATGAACCCTTCCTTCCCATTCCCATTCACGTCGGTGCTCAGTTGAGCGGGGTCGAGCTCCTCGACCTCACGAAGCGCCTCCTCGGAAACCCGAAGCCCTCGGTCGACACGGTCACTCATTTCGTCGATGAAGTCGTAGACGATGTCCGCGGGAATGGTAACTTCGTACCGGTCCGGGCTCTTTCGGATCACCCAGGTGTCGAACTGGGAAAACACCTCCTCACTAACATCCCGATCACGAAGGATAGTCACCAGTTCATCGTGGATGGACGGGGGGACGTAAAAGGACATATTGAGTTCGAGTCGGGCGGTCGCGATGAGATCGAGCAATCGAAGCACGGCCTCCTCCAGCGATTCGTCATCCTCCCGGATCTCCTCCGTGATGAAAAGCGAGGTATCCAGGACGAACTGTTGTCGCGGCGGATTATCGGTCATGGTCGAAGTTTCTGCCCAACCTACAAAGATTTCATCCCGGCGAAGCGGGTGGGCAGCGACGGTGCTGAAACGTATCCGAGTCACGGACTAGTGCTTTTGCCCCGGGATGCCTTCGACTAGTATATGAACGAACGGGAGTATTTCGACCGGCTGGATCCGACTACCAGCGACTTCGAAGAACTCTTCGAACACTTCGAACGGGTATCCACGACGGGGCGAACGTTCCACGTGCTTCCCGCCGCCCGTCACGGGGTCGAACGCGGAACCGTCATCGTCGAGGACGCCGACGTGGTGATCCGCGGCTACCCAAGCATTCCACGCGTATTCGTCCTCCGAACGGGAGTGCCCGCCTTCTTCGACGCAGAGACGACCGTCACGGTCGAGGAAAAGCTCAACGGGTTCAACGTCCGAATCGCCGACGTCGGTGAACCGCTCGCGTTCACTCGAGGGGGACACGTCTGTCCGTATACGACGATGCGAGCGCGCGAACAACTGCCGTTGTCGAGCTTCTTTACGGACCATCCCGACGAGATGCTCTGCGCCGAGTTGGTCGGGCCGGAGCTCCCGTATACGTCCCACGATTACGACGACGTCGACACTAACTCCTTCCGAATATTCGGGCTACGAAACCGAGAGTCCGGCGACCCGGTCCCGGTCGCCGAACGCCGCGCCCGCTGTGAGGAGTACGGGTTCCCGCAGCCACGGTACTTCGGTCAGTACGACCCTGAGGCGGCCGTCGAAGGGGTTCGAGACGCCATCGAGACGCTCGACGCGGCAGGGCGAGAGGGCGTCGTACTGAAAGCAGCCGATGGAAACGCAATGGTGAAATACACGACCGAATCCCAGCACCACAACGAACTCGCGTACGCCTTCTCGTTGCCGTTCGATCGCGGGCAGGACTTCCTGTTCTCACGAGTTGTCCGAGACGCGTTCCAGGCCGCTGAATTCGACGAGGACGACGACCGACTTCGGGAGCGAGCCCACGACCTGGGCGAGTCGATCCTGCTCTCGATGGTCGAGACGATCCGGGACGTGGAGGCCGGGGAGACGGTGGGTGACCGGCACGTGGTCCGCGGGAACTCCCAAACCGTCGAAGCGCTGTTGGAGCATCTCCGAAACCAGTCCCTGACACTCGAAACTGAATCAGTCCACCGTGAGAACGGGGAGCACGTCGTCGAGTTCGTGAAAGTCGGCGAGTCCTCGCAGGACCGCATCCAGTACTACCTGGATGGAGGGTCCCTCACCGAATAGCGGCTCCAGCGTTCCGGGTGGCTCGTGAAGTGACCGGTTACCCGGGAGCGATCGGCGACCGATCTGGTGCTCGACCGTCCCAGTCGTAACCGCCACGCTGGCGGACGCAAAGAAGCGAGACGAGAACTGACGACGTGGCTTTCTCGGACGGCCTATGGATCCTGCGGAGTGGATCCGCACATCCAGACACCCACAGACACACCTACCCGCCCTCTCGACGTGATCACGGCGTAACGGCCGGCAACATTCGCCGGAATTACTTTCACCCCCCGACGTGACGCCCCACCATGGCTCGCACGGTGCTGATCACGGGAGGAACCGGATTCATCGGCTCGTACACCGCTGCGGAGTTCCTCGATCACGACTACGACGTCGTCCTCTACGACCAGTCGACCGACACGGGCATCCTCGAACAACTCGGCGTCGCGGACGACGTGACGGTCCGCCGGGGGGACGTGACCGACCCGACCGACGTGACACGAGCGGTCCGGGAATCGGGCGCCTCGACGATCGTCCACCTCGCGGCCCTGCTGACGAACGGCGCCCGCGAGGACCCTCGACTGGCTCACACGGTCAACGTCGGCGGTACGAACAACGTTCTCGAGGCGGCCCGCCTCCTGGACGACCAGGTCGAGCGCGTCGCCTGGGCCTCCTCCGCTGCGGTGTACGCGCCGCCAGCCAACTACGACCACGGCTGGGTCGACGAGGACGACCTCGTCTACCCGGATACACTGTACGGCGCGACGAAGGAGTACAACGAACACCAGGCGCGGGTGTACGCCGAGGACTACGGCGTTTCACTCGTCGGGCTCCGGCCAACCGTCGCGTACGGCCCCTACCGCGAGACGGGCGGGTCAGCGTTCCTCGCGAACATCGTCGAGAAGCCGTCGCTCGGCGAATCCGTCAGCGTCGAGTACGGCGACCAGGTGATCGACTGGCAGCACGTCGCCGACATCGCGCTCGCGTTCCGACTCGCGAGCGAGGCGCCGGACGCCGCCCTGTCCAGGCGGGTCTACAACGTCCGGGGCGAGACGGCGACGATCCGGGAGGCGGTCGAGACGATGTGCGACATCGTCCCCGACGCGGAACTCGACGTGAGCGACGAGGGCGAACTTCCGTGGACGCAGCGGCTCGACATGAGCGCGGCCCAGAAGGACCTCAATTACGCACCGCAGTTCGACCTCGAGAGCGGGTTCCGGGCGTACGCGAACACGCTGCGAGCGGACGCAGGGCTCGATCCCGTGTAAATCCCGCCACAGGCGGGGTCAGTCCGTCGTCTGACTGTACTGTTCGATCCACTCCTGGAGCGTGATCCCCATCGCCGCCTGTGTGATGGCGTTCGAGGAAATCGAGTTCGCCGCTTTCACGAGCTCGGCCTCCAGCGTCCGCGTCGGTACTTCCCCGAGGTAATGCGGGATCGCGCGCTGCACCGCGAGCGGACACCCCACCTCGTGCGCGAGCGCATACCCCGACAGCGAGTGCGGAATTTCTGCCGTCGCGTACGTCGGGTCCGGGTCGACGAGGTCGGCGTCGACGTGGTCGACATACTCGTAACACTTCCCGACGTCGTGCAGGAGGCAGGCGGCCCGAACCACGTCCATGTCGGGGTCGGCGCCGTGGAACTCCCGCTGTTCGGTCGCCGACTGGACCGCGACCCGGGTGACCCCGCGGACGTGCTCGACGTTCGTCGTCTCCTGAATGTTCCACGCGTACGGGACGTCCTCGACGTGGCGCCAGCCGCCCCGCTCGAGACCGAGCCGCCACGCCTCGACCACCTGCTCGCGGAGGTCGGCGTCGTCGACGTCGTCGAGTGCCGGAAACGCCTCGCGTATCTGCGTCTCGTACTCCGGGGTCGCGTCGCTCATGACCCCTCGCGACCGCCCCTCACGTCCTTCTGGACCGTTTCCGTGCCGACGAGTCGCGGCCGCTCCTCGATGGCGAGGAAGTTGTCCACGTCCTCGCGCGCGGCCCTCGACTGGGGATGGTCGGGGTCGTAATCCCGGCTGCCCGCCTCACCCAGCGCCGCGCGAAGGGCGTCCAGGTCCTCGAAGTACAGCTCCGCGATGCCGTCGAACTCGGCCGCCGCAGGGTCGGTCGGGACGACGCGGGCGTAGCGGACGACGCCCGGGATCTCGCGCGCGATGGGGACGTGCTCGTTCCGCCAGTGGTCGAGGAACGCCTCGTGGCTCAGCCCCTCTTTGCGGACGAGGAACGCCGAGTGCTTGTACAGTCCCGACGTGTCGCCGCCGGTCTCGTCCACCTCTATCACTTCCTCGCCAATGAGTCGGGGTCGCTCCGCGACGGCGAGGAAGTTGTCCACGTCCTCGCGGGCCTCGCGGGCCCTCCCCCGCGCCGGGTCGTAGTCGCGCGAGCCCTCGCTGCCGAGGGCGTCGTACAGCGCGTCCAGGTCCTCGAAGTACAGCTCCGCGATGCCGTCGAACTCGGCCGCCGCGGGGTCGACCGGTTCGACGGTCGCGTACCGGACGACACCGTCGATCTCGCGCGCGATGGGCGTGTGGTTCTCCTGCCAGTAGTCGACGAACTCCTGGTGGCTCATCCCCGCCTTCCGTACGAGGAGTGCGACGTGTTTGTACATGTCAGGGCGTTCGTGCGTCGTCACTTAAAATATCGCCGCGGAGTGGCTGAAGCTGGCCGCTGAGCCTTGAGACATCGAAGCTACCCCCACAGTGGTTGGAAACACGGGGTCGGGATGCAGAAATGGCCTGAAACAGCCGGGACAGCTAGTTTGCGTCTTCAGCAACCCAACTCATTTTATTGCCGCTTTTTTTTTTAGTCTGAACCATGAATCGAAACCGAATATCGTCCGGTACTGAGTGGGAGTCCAAAGTCGGATACTCGCGGGCCGTCCGGACCGGCTCTCAAGTACATGTTTCCGGGACAACAGCGACCACCGATGCTGGTGATATCGTCGGGAAAGGCGACGCATACAAACAGACGAAAAAAGCGCTCGAGAACATCGAGGACGCACTGCAAGAGACTGATGCATCCCTTACCGATGTGGTCAGAACTCGAATGTTTGTCACCGATATCGATGAGTGGGAGACGATCGGTGAGGCCCACGGTGAAGTCTTTCGTGACATTCGCCCAGCGACGAGCATGGTAGAGGTCAATCGCCTCATCGATTCGGAGTTGCTCGTCGAGATCGAGGCGGTTGCGATTATCCCGAAGTAACTCACTGCCCTGCACTGACCATTCGGCGGACTCGGGGGTCGTCGTTACCACCGACTATCGAAATTGTATTTCCAGCGACGACTCGGTACCCAACCACCGTCGCGCGGTGACGCCGATGGGTGCTGCGAACCGGTATCCGGCCGTGGTCGGGACCCAACGAACACGGGTGAACGTTTTCACGGCCGCGCATCCTATGTGAGCTATGTCATACCACGACGTGGGAGCCGACTCGCGTGCTGCACTCACTGACCTGCAGAACCGTCGCCTCCGGGAAACCGTTACGCGGGCCTACGAGGAGGTGCCGTTCTACCGCGACGCGTTCGACGCGGCCGGGGTCGACCCGACCGAGATAGCCACCGTCGACGACCTGGACCGCCTCCCGTTTACCACCAAGGATGACTTTCGGGCGGAATATCCGGACGGGCTGTTCGCCGTCGACTGGACCGACGTTGGTCGAATCCACGCGTCGTCGGGGACGACGGGGACGCCGAAGATCGTCGCGTACACCCAGGACGACCTCGACGTCTGGAGCGAGGTGATGGCCAGATCGCTCTCGATCGGCGGCGTCGACGCCGACGACGTCGTCCAGAACGCGTACGGCTACGGGCTGTTCACCGGGGGACTCGGCTTCCACGACGGCGCGGAGGCGCTGGGCGCGGCGGTGGTCCCGACCGGAGGCGGCGACACGGCCAAGCAGATCCGCATGTTGCAGGACCTCGAAAGCGACGTGCTCTGCTGTACGCCGTCGTACTGTCTGTACCTCGCAGAAGCCTGCGAGGAGCGCGGCATCGACCCCGGCGATCTGGCGGTGTCGACCGTGCTGATCGGCGCGGAGCCGTTCACCGACGCCATGCGCGCGGAGATCGAGTCAGCGCTCGACGTCACCGCGATCGACGTGTACGGCCTTTCAGAGATCATCGGCCCTGGCGTTTCGGTCGAGTGTGCCGACCAGCAGGCGGGCCTCCACGTCTGGGAGGACCATTTCTATCCCGAGGTCGTCGACCCGGAGACGGGCGATCGGCTCCCGCCCGGCGAGGAGGGCGAACTCGTGCTCACGACGCTGACGAAGGAGGCACTCCCGGTGGTGCGCTATCGCACCGGCGACGTAACGACGCTCTATGAGGCCCCCTGCGATTGTGGCCGAACCGCGGTCCGGATGGGCAACGTCACCGGGCGCACGGACGACCTTCTCGTCGTCCGCGGCGTCAACGTCTACCCCAGTCAGATCGAGTCCGTCCTGGTCGATCACAGCGCCGTCGCCCCCCACTATCGCATCGACCTCACGCGCGAGGGATCCCTCGACCGACTGGCGATCACCGTCGAACGCGACGAGACCTCGACTGCGTCCCGGACCGACCTCGAGGCTGAACTCGAACGGCGACTCGACGAGGTGCTTTCCCTCTCCCCGGACGACCTTGAGGTGGTCGACTCCGGCGAGATCGAGCGCTCCGAGACGGGGAAGGTAAAACGGGTGTACGACCACCGGTAGCGTGACCGTCGGGACCGTCGGTCCCTGCCTCGATAGGCCCTAAGAGGCGTCGCAACGGGCCGTCCCTCGCGACTACCCCCGAGACCCTCCCCAGCGCCGGTCGCCTCGGTCGACAGCCGATAACTACGCTTCACTTCCTCTACTGTCTGATAGCAAAAAATCTTCATCTATTCACTGATTTTGACATTGTTCCTTGAGTGTATCTCCCCACACAACGATTATATGTAACCAACGCACTGTGTCGTCCATGGGCTCACACCGAACGGCCGCAGTCGCGAGGTGGTCCCCGTGAGTTCCCCTGACGAATCAACCGGAGCGGCGAGCGATGACGGCGGTATCGTCGACGGCGACGTCTCGGGCGCCGACGGCGACGTCTCGGGCGTCGCCAGCGACGTCGACGAGGGCCGCCGCCTCGTCGGAACAGCCGCAGCCGACAGGACGGAGCGGCGCGGGGGCGAACACCACCCCCCGCCCGACGACGCCGATATCGTCCGGTATCTCGACGCCGACGGCAGACCACTCCCCGACGTCGAACTTCCCGACGTGAGCGACGGAACGCTCCGCCGACTGTACGAGGCGCTGGTGTTCGCCCGCCGGTTCGACGAGCGCGCCGTGTCGCTCCAGCGCCAGGGACGGATCGCGACCTGGGCCCCGATTGCGGGCCAGGAGGGGTCACAGGTCGGCAGCGCCGTAGCGATGGCCGAGCACGACTACCTCTACCCGACCTACCGCGAGAGCGCCGCGAAGGTCCTCCACGGCACCGACCCGGCCGCGGTCCTCGCCCGACAGCGCGGACACGCGGCCCCGGCGGGTACCGACGTCGGTGACCGCGTCCGGCCGGAGTCCATCCCCATCGCGTCACACCTGCCACACGCGGTCGGCGGCGGGATGGCGTCGGACTACCGCGACGACGACGCGGTCCACGTCGCGCACTTCGGCGACGGCGCCACCTCGCAGGGCGACTTCCACGAGGCGCTGAACATGGCCGGGGTCTTCGACACGCCGACCGTCTTCGTCTGCCACAACAACGGCTGGGCCATCTCGCACCCGACCAGCCGACAGACGGCCTCGCCGACGCTCGCCGAAAAGGCGGCGGCGTACGGCCTGGACGGGGTTCGCGTCGATGGGATGGATCCGCTCGCAGTGTACCACGTTACCCGGCAGGCCCTCGACGTCGCTCGCGACGGCGCGTCCGACCCGCCGCGACCGACGCTCGTGGAGGCTGTGGAATACCGGTTCGGGGCCCATTCGACTGCGGATGACCCGACGGTCTACCGCGACGGCGTCCCCGACGCGTGGCGCGCACGCGACCCGGTCCCACGGTTCGAGACGTTCCTCCGGGAGACGGGGCGGCTCGACGGGGAACGGGTCGACGCCATCGACGCCCGAGTCGACGACCGCGTCGCCGCGGCCGTCGACCGCGCGGAGGCCGTCGCGGGTGCGGATGCCGACGCCCGCGAGGACGACGGCAGGGGCACGGGAGGCGGTCCACCGGCCGTCGAGGGCGACCCGGCTGCCCTGTTCGAACACGTCGCAGCCGACCGATCGCCGGAACTGGAGCGCCAGCGCGAGGAATTGCGCCGCGTCCGCGAGCGACACGGCGACGACGCGTTCGTGGGGCCCTTCTCATGACGATTGCGACCGACCGCTCCGGACGTCGTGCGACCGACCGCTTCGGACGTCGTACGACCGACGCGACGCCAACGATTGATAACACACCGCATTGTAGGGGGCACCATGCACGAGCGTGAGTTCATGGAGGGCACCCGCGGGGTGATTAACGTCGACTGGGAGCAGCGCATCGACACCGACCGACTCCGCCGCGAGCGCAAGGCCCGGGTGGTCGAGCGCCTGCAGGCGACCGACCTCGGCGGAGTCCTCCTGATGAACGACGCGAACGTGCGCTACGTCACGGGGCTGGCCATGACCGGCGGCTCCGGCGCCGACCACTACACGCTGCTGACGCGGGACGGCAGCGTCGTCCACTGGGACACCGCCGACCACGCCACGAACCAGCGCACCAACTGCCCGTGGCTCGACGACGTCCGCTACGCCTGTCCCGGCCTCGGCAACGTCCCGCGCGCGTCCGGCTCGGCGGCCGCCAGACGGTTCCTGGTCGACACGATGGCGGAGACGGTCGCCGAAGCGGCGCAGGAGTACGGCATCGACGACCGGCCGGTCGGCGTGGACGTGCCGAACGGCCGGCTCGTGGACGCGCTGGACCGCCAGGGGCTCACCGTCGACAGCGAGACGGCCGGCGATCTCCTGCTCGACGCGCGGAAGACGAAGACGCGCGACGAGGTCGACTGTCTCCGGCAGGTCGCCGCGATCTGCGAGGCGGGCTTCCAGACGATCGCGAACGTCCTCGAACCCGGCATGCGCGAGTCGGACGTCTGGGGCGCCGCCGTCGAAGAACTCTGGAAACAGGGGGCGACGGTCCACGGCGGCTACCTCACCTCGGGACCGAATACGTGGCCGAAACACCAGGCGAACACGACCGACCGGCTGATCCGCCCCGGCGACCTCGTCTACGCGGACTTCTACAACGTCGCCTTCCTCGGCTACCGGTCCTGCTACTATCGCACCTTCTCCGTCGGGTCGCCCACGGCAGCTCAGGCGGCGGCGTACGAGACGGCCGTCGACACCCTGTACGACGTCCTCGACCGCATCGAACCGGGCGTGACGACCGACGAGATCGCGGCGGCGTTCCCGGACATGGCGGGCGAGCACGCCGACTACTACGGCGCCGAGGAGCACTGGCAGCTGACGACCAACCACTGGGCGCACGGGCTCGGCCTCCAGCTGTATGAGATACCGCTGATCTGGCGGGGGATCTCCACGGACCACCCCATCGAGATCGAGGAAGGGATGGTGATGGCCGTCGAGACACAGGAGCCGGCCGACCGGCAGGGTGTTCGCGTCGAGGAGATGGTCGTCGTCCGCGACGACGGCGTCGAACTGCTCTCGCAGTGGCCGGTGACGGAGATCACGGAGATCCCGGTTCCATGAAGCTCGGCACGGGGCTGTTCACCGCACAGCGTCGAACGGACGACGACCGGACCGGCAGCGAGGTCTACCGGGAACTTCGGCGACTCACGCGCGCTATCGACGAGAGCGGGCTCGACAGCGCCTGGGTGTCCGAACACCACTTCCAGCGCGACGACTACCTGTCGGCGCCGATGCCGACGCTGGGCGCGATGGCCGCCGAGAGCGAGACCATCGAGATCGGGACCTGCATCGCGCTGGCGCCGCTGTACGACCCGATCCGACTCGCAGAGGACGCCGCCACGCTCGACCTCCTCTCCGACGGGCGGACGACGCTCGGGCTCGCCATCGGCTCGAACCCCCGCGAGGTCGAGGCGTTCGGCGTTCCCCGCGAGGAACGCGTCCCACGGCTCGTGGAGGCGGTCGACATCCTACGGGCCGCCTGGAGCGAGGGGCCGCTCGACGTCGCGGCCGAGTTTCACGACGTCGATCCCGGGGTGACGGTCACCCCGAAACCGGACCGGCGGCTGCGGGGTGAGCGTGCGGTCCCGCTCATGCTCGGTGGCGCCGCGAAGCCGGCTGTCCGGCGTGCCGCCAGACACGCCGACGCCTGGTGTGCGCCCTCCAAGCTCTCGGTCGACGACGTCCGGAAGCGCGTCACGGACATCAGGAACGTTCGGGAGGCCGAGGGGATCGACGGCGACTTCTCCGTCTACGTCCTCCGGCACGGCTTCGTCGACGACTCCCGCGATGCCGCATGGCGCACGATGCGGGACGGCTATCTCTACCTGCAGCGCCGCTACGCGGAGATATTCTCGGGGGAATCGGTCGACGAGTTACCCCCGGAGCGCCGAAAGGAATTGAAAGACCAGGCCATCTTCGGCACGCCGGAGCAGGTCGTCCAGCAGCTGGAGCGGTACCAGGACGCACTCGGCCCCATCGTCGAGGAGCTCGGTGGCGACCTCCACGGGATTCTGCGAACGTACCATCCCGGGATCGGAACAGCCGCGATGGAGCGATGCATCCGGCAACTTGGCGAGGACGTCGCCCCCGAACTTCGGTGACGCGCAGGCGGTGAACGAGAGAAATGTAGGGAGAGACCGAGAATAGGCGCGAAGGTGCTGAGCGCAGAGCGAGCCCGACCGAGCCCTCGATTACCGCCAGGGCTGGGACTGCTCGGTCAGTTCACCGGCAAGGTCGGTTCGCATCGTCTCGGCGACGTCGGCCGCGTTCGCTTCGGCCCACATCAGCTTCACCTTCGCCGTGCCGGGGAGCGTGTCGCCGGCCTCGACGACGCCGGCGTCGAGCAGGTCGCGGCCGGTGTCGTAGACGCGGTCACAGACGCGCCCGTCGAGACACTGGCTCGTCATGACGACGGTCGTGCCGGCGTCGACGAGCTCCTCGACGCGCGGGATGAAGTCGGTGTGAATGTGGCCGAGTCCGGTTCCCTCGATGACGACGCCGTCCTTCCCGTCGAGGTAGTCCCACGCCGCGGGGTCCATCCCCGGCGTGAACTTCACGAGTTCGACGTCGCCCGCGAGCTCCGGAATAAGCGAGAGGTCCGTCTCGTCGCCGGACTGGTACTCGCGCCGGAAGTCGAAGGCGTCGGTCGCGACGTCGCCGTCGGCCCCTTGCTCCGTCGCGGTCTCGTACTCGATCTCCGCGAGCGGCTGCGCGCCGACCGTCTCGAAGGCGTCGCGGCGCGAGGTGTGGTTCTTCCGGACGCGCGTGCCGCGGTGGAGCGCGCAGTAGTCGTCCGACTGAGTCGCGTGCATGCACAGCAGCACCTCCGCGGCGTCGGCCTTCGCGGCCTCGACCGCACAGACGGCGTTCATCACGTTGTCCGAGGACGGGCGGTCCGCGGAGCGCTGCGAGCCGGTGAAGACGACGGGGACCGGCGTGTCGAGCATGAACGACAGCGCGGACGCCGAGTACTGCATGGTGTCCGTTCCGTGCATCACGACGACGCCGTCGGCGCCGGCTTCGATCTCCTCGTGGACCGCCTCGGCCAGATCCTGCCAGATGGGCGGTTCCATGTTCTCGGAGAGGATGTTCGCGACGACGCGCCCGCGGTAGTTCGCCCGGCCCGCAAGGTCCGGGACCGCGCGCAGGACGTCTTCCGCGTCGAACTGCGCGGTCACCGCACCGGTCCGGTAGTCGACGGTCGAGGCGATGGTCCCGCCGGTCGAGATGAGCGAAATGGTCGGGAGATCCTCCTCGAAGGTGATCTCCGAGACGCCGCCCGGCTCCGTCTCCTCGCCTTCCTCGACCTCGTACACGTCCGATTCCAGTACCTCGACGTCGGCCTTGTCGCGGTCGATCCCGACGTTGTAGCCGCCTTCGAGCTTCACGACGAGGTGCTCGCCCGTCGACGACGGCATCAGGACGCCTTCGTTTTCGACGCCCGCGCGCTCGACGCGGACGCGATCCCCTGGTTGCATGCGTACGGCTTCCCCGGCGTCGGACTTGAATCCAACCGTTCCGAGTCGATGATGCGGGATCGGATGTCGTCGCTCGCGACTCCACTCAATCCGATCAGTGAGCCGCGACTTCTGAGCGCTCCTGCTTATGCAGAAGGTCTGTCATCGTGTCCGGCGCCACCACTCAGCATGCTTCGAAAGCCCCAGCCGCTGAGACGGTCGTTTTCTGAGTGGTTTGTTTGGGTGTCATCGTGGGCGCCACCACTCGGCACACCCAGAAAGCCCCAGCCGCTGAGGCGGTCGCTTTCTGAGTGGTTTGTTTGGGTGTCATCGTGGGCGCCACCACTCGGCACACCCAGAAAGCCCCAGCCGCTGACCGGTCGCGCTGCTCGCTGCGCTCCTCACGGCTCACTCGCTTCGCTCGTTCGCCGTTGCGGTGCTACCGTCGCAGAGCGTCCCGCTCAGCGGCTGCCCCTTTCAGTCCCACCCAGGAGTGGTGGCCTGAGCGTCGCGCGCGGCGGCCACCAGGCCAGAGTTGTACGCCGGAAAGCCGGCGCGCGTTGCAGCTGCGGTTGTGGCGCTGTCGCTTTCGCGGTTGGGGTGCCATCGCGGTCCTGGCGGACTGAAAGGGCGATGGCCGGTCGCGCCGCAGGGGAGTCGCTCCGCGGACCCCCTATCCGCGGCGGGCTGTGCTGAGAGCCGCGGATATGTCGCGGAGCGACCGC
>JBDGPU010000046.1:0-24899 GCA_042219525.1 Halopenitus sp. | reverse complement strand
GAGCGGCCGAGGGCTTTCAAGGAGTCTGCGGTGCTGTCAAGCGCTGCAGCGTCTGTTCCTTTATATACGCTTTATAAACAAGAGCGGCCGAGGGCTTTCAAGGAGTCTGCGGTGCTGTCAAGCGCTGCAGCGTCTGTTCCTTTATATACGCTTTATAAACAAGAGCGGCCGAGGGCTTTCAAGGAGTCTGCGGTGCTGTCAAGCGCTGCAGCGTCTGCACCTATATAAACAGTATAAAAGTAAGAATGGCCGATGGCTTTCGAGGAGTCTGCGTTGCTGTCAAGCGCTGCAGCGTCTGTTACTTTATATACGCTTTATAAACAAGAAGGGCCGAGGGCTTTCGAGGAGTCTGCGGTGCTGTCAAGCGCTGCAGCGTCTGTTACTTTATATACACTTTATAAACAAGAGGGCCGAGGGCTTTCTGGACGTTTGCATTGCTGTCAAGGCCGGTAATATCTGGCCCTGTTCATCCAATTCGAAGAAAGGCAATTTGGGAACTTCTCGCAGATCATCAAGAACGATTCTCTCTAATTCCCAAACTCAACCACAGAACCGATAGCCGATACGTAACCGAGCAGTACGCCTCAAAAGGAGACGAGAATCACGGGCACGATCGTGCCCGACGCGTTGCATTCCCTCCTTCCACTGCGACCGGCATCCAGACGGACGCCGGGTCGCGAAACGCCAGGATCCCCCAAGATCCGGCTACGACATCATTTGTGGTAATGGTATAAATGTCTATTCACCGTGATGTGGGCGGCTGTAGTACCGCCTCTGGACCGAATCGCCCGGGTAGAACGGCAAAACCGCCGTCAGCGCTCGTCGGCATGGACCGACAGAATGAGGTACCCGTTGGTGGAAGAAACCCGCAAGAATGTTCGATAAGGTTCTGGTTGCCAACCGCGGCGAGATCGCGGTGCGGGTGATGCGCGCCTGCGAGGAACTCGGCATCGACACGGTGGCCGTCTACAGCGAGGCCGACAAACACGGCGGCCACGTCCGGTACGCGGACGAGGCGTACAACGTCGGCCCCGCCCGCGCGGCCGACTCCTACCTCGACCAGGAGGGGATCATCGAGGTCGCGAACAAGGCCGACGCCGACGCGATCCATCCCGGGTACGGCTTCCTCGCGGAGAACGCGGACTTCGCCGCGCGCGTCCACGAGGAGGACGGCCTCACCTGGGTCGGCCCGTCAAGTGAGTCGATGGAGCGCCTCGGCGAGAAGACCCACGCCCGCCGCGTGATGGAGGAGGCCGATGTGCCCATCGTCCCCGGCACGACCGAGCCCGTCGAGGAGGTCGAGGCAGTCACCGACTTCGGCGACGAACACGGCTACCCCATCGCCATCAAGGCCGAGGGCGGCGGTGGCGGCCGCGGGATGAAGGTCGTCGAGTCCGCCGACGAGGCGGCCGATCAGCTCGAATCCGCCAAACGCGAAGGTGAGGCGTACTTCTCGAACGACTCCGTCTACCTCGAGCGCTATCTCGAGAACCCGCGCCACATCGAGGTACAGATCATCGCCGACGAGGCGGGGAACGTCGTCCACCTCGGCGAGCGCGACTGTTCGCTCCAGCGCCGCCATCAGAAGGTGATCGAGGAGGGGCCCTCGCCCGCGCTCTCGGACGAGCTTCGCGAGGAGATCGGCGACGCCGCCCGCCGCGGCGTCCGCGCGGCCGACTACTTCAACGCCGGCACCGTCGAGTTCCTCGTCGAGGAGGAGGACCGCGACGACGGCGAGCTGCTCGGCCCGGACGCGAACTTCTACTTCCTCGAAGTGAACACCCGGATCCAGGTCGAACACACCGTCACGGAGGAGCTCACCGGCTTCGACATCGTGAAGGAGCAGCTCCGGGTCGCCGCCGGCAACGAGCTCTCCATCTCGCAAGAGGAGGTCGACCTCGACGGGCACGCCATCGAGTTCCGTATCAACGCGGAGAACGCCGCCGACGACTTCCAGCCCGCGAGCGAGGGTTCGCTGGACGTCTACGACTCGCCGGGCGGCATCGGCGTCCGCGTCGACGACGCGCTCCGGCAGGACGACGAGCTCGTGACGGACTACGACTCGATGATCGCGAAGCTCATCGTCTGGGGCGAAGACCGCGAGGAGTGTATCGATCGCTCGAAGCGCGCCCTCGCTGAGTACGACCTCGAGGGCGTCGTCACCATCATCCCGTTCCACCGGCTCATGCTGGACGACGACGAGTTCCGCGCGGGCACGCACACGACGAAGTACCTCGACGAGGAGCTCGAGCAAGACCGCCTCGTCGATGCCCAGGAGAAGTGGGGCACCGAGGGCGTCGTCGAGGCGGAGGGCGAGGAGGAAGCGGAAGTCACCGAGCGCGAGTTCACCGTCGAGGTCAACGGTAAGCGATTCGACGTCTCCCTCGAAGAGGAGGGCGCGCCATCGATTCCGACGCCCGAAACCGGTGGTGGAGCCGGTGGTGGCGGTGGCGGCGGCCGGCCACAGGGAGCAACCGGCGGCGAGGAGGAGAGCGGCGGCGAAGCAGTCGAAGTCGCCGAGGGCGGCGAGGCTATCGAGGCCGAAATGCAGGGGACCATCCTCTCGGTCAACGTGGAGGAGGGCGACGAGGTTGGGGCCGGCGACGTCGTCTGCGTCCTCGAAGCGATGAAGATGGAGAACGACGTCGTCGCCGAGCGCGGCGGCACCGTCACGCAGGTCGCCGTCGGCGAGGGCGACAGCGTCGACATGGGCGACGTGCTGATCGTCTTAGAATAGCCTCCGAACAGCCGTTCCTTTTCAGTCCTCGCCAGTTAGCCGGTCGAGTGCCGCGAAGTAGTCCTCCCGTGGTATCTGGTAGTGCTCTCGAGGGTCGACGTCGCCGTCGGCGAACCGGCCTGCGACGTCGACGGCGCCTTCGAGTGCCCCCTTGCGAGCGTCGAAGGTCTCCGTCAGTACCTCGATTTCCGGCTCCAAGAAGAGTTGGACGTGCCACTCCTCGGTCCGGTACTGCCCGGCCCCCGGCCGTCGCTTCCGCGACCCGTTTGTGACGTAGATCGTGGGGAGACACTCCGCGGGATACTCGTCCTCGGTGAACACGTCCGGACGAAACGTGAGTATGACGCGGCCGTCGGGCTCCTCGTTCCACACCTGCCAGCCGGTCGGGAGGTCCGGGAGGCTCATGAAGGCCGTTCGCGGTCGACGCTTGAAAACGTCGCGTTCCGACCGGTTCGCGGGCCAGCCGGCAACTATCCCAGGAGCGAACGACGGCGGCACCGCTCTGCAATAATTGACTGCTGAAGGATGCTCGATCAGGGATTTGAACCCTGGTCGTCGGCTCGAAAGGCCAACATGATTGGCCGGACTACACCAATCGAGCGTATCAATTGATTCTGGCTGGGTCGGTTTAACCCTTTTCAACTCCCTCGGCTGTGCAATGGGCTGTCAGTCCACTCCCGGGTTGCGATCCGAGCCCGGAATTCCCGTGCCCTGCTGAACGAATTGCGCAAGAAAACCGGCGCTGGCGACGAGTCGACTTCTACTTGCCTTCGAATTCCGGCTCCTCGTCGCTCATGAACGCCGTGACGCCCTCCATGAGGTCGTCGGTGTTCATCAGGTGGCCGAACGCCTGCGATTCGACTTCGAGCCCGGCCTCGGTGTCGGTCCGGCCAGCACGCATCGCTCGCTTGGTGAACTTCTGGGCGATCGGCGGGCCAGCTGCCAGGTCCTCCGCGAGCTCGAACGCGCGGTCCATGAGGCGCTCCGTCGCGACGACTTCGTTGAGGAAGCCGTACTCCTCGAGCGTCTCGGCGTCGTACCGGTCGGCGGTGAAGATGATCTCCTTGGCTCGCCCCTCGCCGACGATGCGTGCGAGACGCTGGGTGCCGCCCCAGCCCGGAAGCAGTCCGAGGTTGTGCTCGGGCTGGCCGAGCTCCGAGCGCGTCGACGCGAGCCGGAAGTCCGCGCAGGTGGCGAGCTCCATCCCGCCGCCGAGGCAGTAGCCGTCGATGGCGGCGACGACCGGTTTATCGAGCGCGTCGAGCTTCCCGAACGTCGACTGCCCCTTCTTCGAGAGCTCGACCGCGTCGATCGGGTCGCTGCCGCCAGTGGCCATGCTCTGGACGTCGGCGCCCGCGGAGAACGCCCGGTCGCCGGCACCGGACACCAGCACTGCACGGACGTCGTCGTCGCTGGCGACGTCGTCGATCGCCTCGCCGAGTTCGTCCAGCAGATCCTCGCTGATGGTGTTCATCCGATGCGGACGGTCGATCTGGACGTGGGCGACGTCGTCCTCGATGCTCACGTCGAGCGTCTCGAACCCGCTTTCCCCGTTAGCCGGCTCCGTCTCGGCATAGAACCCGCCGGCTTCGGCGGCTTCTCGCAGGTAGTCGGTCGGTTCGTATCGCGGCTCGTCCGTCTCTTCGTGCAGCGCTTCGAGCGTCTCGACGAGCGTGTCCAGTCCCTCGTCGTCGGCCATCGTCGCCGGTCCCTCGGGGTAGCCAGCCCCGAGCATCACGGCCTCGTCGATCGCGTCGGCGTCGGCGACGTCGTTCTCGATCAGCCCGGCGACCTCGTTCGCCATGATCGCCAGCAGTCGTCGGCGGACGTCGTCGCGGGTGGCGTCGCCCGGGATTTCGGGACCACCGTCCTCGTAGTCGTAGAAGCCCTTGCCGGATTTCTTGCCGATCTCGTCTTTCTCGACTTTGCTGACGAGCAGCGGACACGGTCGGTAGGCCTCCCCCAGTTCGCCGTGCATGTAATCGAGGACGTGATAGCCGACGTCGATGCCGACCTGGTCGGCGAGCTCGAAGGCGCCCATCGGTAGGCCAATGCCGTACTTTGTCGTCGAGTCCACCTCCTCGACCGTGGCGTCGTCGGCTTCGACGATCCAGGCCGCCTCGTTCATCAGTGGGACCAGGATCCGGTTCACGATGAACCCGGGGCTGTCCTTGTGGACCCGAACCGGCGTCTTCCCCATCGACTCGGCGAGATCCTCGATCAGTTCGAGGACGGTCTCGTCGGTATGCGCCCCCGAGATCACCTCGACCAGCTGCATCCGGACCGGCGGATTGAAGAAGTGCATCCCGCAGAAGCGTTCGGGGCGATCCGTCTCCTCCGACAGCTCCGTGATCGAGAGACTCGACGTGTTTGTGGCGAAGATCGCGTCTTCGGGCGCGTGTTTCCCTACTTCGGAGTAGACGTCCTTTTTGATCTCCATCTTCTCCGGCACGGCCTCGATGATGACGTCCGCGTCCTCGACCGCCGTTTCGAGGTCGACGAGCGGCGTGATCCGGTCGAGCGCGTCGTTGGCTTCGGCCTCGCTGACCCGGTCCTTTTCGGCGAGCTTGTCGAGGGACCACTCGATCTGGTCGTAGCCGTTCTGGACGAACTCCTCCTGGATGTCCCGCATCACCACGTCGTAGCCCGCGAGGGCGGCGACCTCGGTGATTCCGTGACCCATGTTCCCCGCACCGAGGACGGTGATTCGGTCGACGTCGTCGAGTTCCATGTGCGACCGGTCGGCAGCCGGCCGATTCAACGTTTCCCTTTTGTGAACGAGAAACGATCTTCAAGTTTACGCCGGGACGAAACCCACTTGAGAATCGGTCGCGTCGATCACAACGTGCACGAGGAGATCGAACGGACCCTACGAAGCGACCCGCAGATGGATCAGCTCGTGGAGACCCACGGTCGGCTGGCGATCGACCCGGCCGACAACGAGTTTCGCCAGCTCTGCCGGTCGATTATCAACCAGCAGCTGTCGACGGCGTCGGCGAACGCCATCCGCGAGCGGGCTTTTGGCCTGCTCGATGACGAGGTCACGCCGGAGCGCGTGCTCGCGGCCGACACAGAGGCCCTTCGGGACGCCGGGTTGAGCGAGACGAAGGTCGACTACCTGCGGTCGACGGCCGAGGCGTTCCAGTCTCGGGACCTGACCCGGGAGGGGCTCGCCGACTTCACGGACGACGAAGTTGTCGATGAAATGACCGCGATCCGGGGCGTCGGCGACTGGACGGCCCGGATGTATCTCATCTTCGTGCTGGGTCGTGAGGACGTGCTACCCCTCGGCGACCTCGCGATTCGGAAGGGGATCGAATCGGTCTACGGCAACGGCGACGAGATGAGTCGGGACGAGATGCGGGAGGTGGCGGACGCCTGGCGGCCGTACCGGAGCTACGGCACGCGCTACATCTGGGCCGAGTACGAGGGCTGAGCGGTTCGGATCTCGGGTCGTGTTGTGCTGACAGCCGGTGTCTGCGACGTCGGACGCGACGGTTCCACCGGGCACCCGCGTGCCGCCGCGTCGTGACAGGTTACAGCATGCGGGGGGTTGGCTGCGGTATCGTATTTATCTATTCGCGAGCGACGGCGCTGTGGTCGCTGGGGTGAGTGGTTCGATCGGCGATACTATCGTATTGCTGACAATGAGGATCGAAGACCTGGACGTCGACGTCTCGGACCGCACTGGATTCGCTTTGATATTTCCCCGTTAATTGACCGTACAGCCGGGGTCCGTGAACGCAAATAGGATATACTGTGAACTTTCATAAGTAATCAGATAATTATTTCTTTCCGTCGAATATTCGAATTCAGGGGGTGCATTGCCCCCATCGTACCTATAATCGTAACAGTCGTCTTGCTGAAGCGCCTTTAAGAAAACTTTCTGAGCCAATTCTGACAGATCTTCGAATTTAAACTCATCGTGAATATGGGGGGTGTCGTCCTTATCTGCCTTGGAGACACAATGGCGTAGGATACAGTGTTCTGTTTGCGTTTCTTGTTTTGTTGGCGTGGCTTCCGTGGGAGTCCCTGTAGGAGAACGGTCCGATAATCCTGACAGACAACCCGAACTCGTCATCAAGAACCCAGCTAAAGCGAGTACCTTTCGACGCTCGAAGCCCATAATTTCACCTTAATACTCGTCCATAAATTCTTTCTGGCGAGTCGACGCCTCGAAATCCTCCGAATGCGGATCCGCGAGCGTGTGTCAGAACCTGTCCGTCCGGCCAGCAGCGGACCACGCGTCTCGGGGGGCGTCGGTCGGCACGCGGACGGTGCGATTCTGGAGCGTGTCGAGCCGCCCGGCAAACGTCCATCTGTCGCCCTCCCAGGTCGGCTCCTCGTCCTCCGCGGCTGCGGCCGCGGCGGCCGCCGTCTCCTGATCGCGGAGGTGGGCGGCGACGGCGGCGGCGATGGCGGCGGCTTCCGCGTCGTCGGCGTCCTCCGGGAGCGTGAGCTGGCTGGGGTCGAATGCTACCATTAGATCGGGATGTTGCCGTGTTTCTTCTCGGGCAGGCTCTCGCGCTTGCCCGAGAGCATTTCGAGATCGTTGATGAGCCGCTCGCGGGTTTCGGTCGGCTCGATAACGTCGTCGATGAACCCGCGGTCCGCGGCGGAGTAGGGGTTCGCGAACTCCTCGCGGTACTCGTCGATGAGCTCCTGGCGCCGTGCGTCGGGGTCGTCCGCCTCCTCCAGTTCCTCGCGGTAGAGGACGTTGACGGCGCCTTTCGGACCCATGACCGCGATTTCCGCCGTGGGCCACGCGTAGTTGACGTCGCCGCCGATGTGCTTCGAGGACATCACGCAGTACGCGCCGCCATACGCCTTCCGCGTGATCACGGTCAGCAGCGGGACCGTCGCTTCCGAGAACGCGTACAGGAGCTTCGCGCCGTGGCGGATGATCCCGTTGTGCTCCTGGTCCGTCCCGGGCATGAAGCCGGGGACGTCCTCGAACGTGACGATGGGGATGTTGAAAGAGTCACAGAACCGGACGAAGCGCGCGCCCTTCTGGCTCGATTCGATGTCGAGCGTGCCGGCGTTGACGCGCGGGTTGTTTGCGACGACGCCGACGGAGCGCCCGTCGAGGCGCGCGAAGCCGACGACGATGTTCTTCGCGAAGTTCTCCTGCACCTCGAAGAAGGAGCCCTCGTCGACGACGCGCTCGATGACGTTCTTCATATCGTACGGCTTCCGGGGCGCGTTCGGGACGATGTCCTCCAGCTCCTCGTCGGCCCGCTCGGGGTCGTCCCACGGCTCGACGCGCGGCGGGTCCTCGACGTTGTTCTGCGGGAGGTACGAGAGCAGGCGACGGATGTTGTCCAGCGCGTCCTCCTCGCTCTCCTCCGCGAAGTGCGCGACACCGGAGGTGGAAGTGTGCGTCACCGCGCCGCCCAGCTCCTCGAAGGTGACCTCCTCGCCGGTGACCGTTTCGATGACGTCCGGACCGGTGATGAACATGTGCGAGGTGTCCTTCACCATGAAGGTGAAGTCCGTAATCGCGGGAGAGTAAACCGCGCCGCCCGCGCAGGGACCCATGATCGACGAGATCTGCGGGATGACGCCGGAGGCTTCTGTGTTGCGGCGGAAGATCTCCGCGAAGCCGCCGAGGGAGGCGACGCCCTCTTGTATCCGGGCGCCGGCGGAGTCGTTAAGCCCGATGACGGGCGCGCCGACGTCCATCGCCTTGTCCATCACCTTGCAGACCTTCTCGGCGAAGACCTCGCCGAGCGAGCCGCCGAAGACGGTGAAGTCGTGCGCGAAGACGAACACCTTGCGGCCGTTGACCTCGCCGTAGCCCGTCACGACGCCGTCGCCCGGGATCTGGTTCTCTTCCATCCCGAACTTGTGGTTCCGGTGCGTGCGGAACTGGTCGAACTCGTGGAAGGTGTCGTCGTCGAGGAAGTAGTCGATGCGCTCGCGCGCGGTCATCTTCCCCTTCTCGTGTTGCGACTCGATCCGGTCCTCGCCGCCGCCCTTCCGTGCTTCTTCGCGGCGTTCGCGGAGCTCCTCGATGCGGTCCTCCATCGTCATACTGGACCACCACGGTTCATTGCTTATCGGGTTGCTTAGCGGCGGCAAAAGGGTTCTGCTATGCGGCGATTTCTGAATCGACCCGATTCCTCGCAGCGATGAGCCGGCCGAAGTCCGAAAGCGACCGCACAAAGTGTACCTGCCGCACGGTTGGGGAACTCCTTCACGTCGCGAGCGACGGTGCCAGCGGGTCGCCGGTGATGGCACCGAGCGATCCTCAGCGACGGCACCGGGCGATCGTCGGCGACGGCACCGAGCGATCGCCGATTTCCGGCACGAACGGACACACTCATATGTCCGTCGGGCCCGAATATCTGGAATATGACCGAGTACGACCTCGCCGATCCGCTCGAGGAAACCGCGGAGGCGATCGCGACGATGGAGGTCCGGGGTGCCGCCACTATTGCCGGCGAAGCCGCCGACGCGCTGGCGACGCAGGCGCGAGAGACGGAGGCGACCGACCCGGAGGAGTTCCGGGCGACGTTGCGGGGGGCCGCCCGTCGACTGCGGGAAACCCGACCGACTGCCGTCTCGCTCCCGAACGCGCTCCGGTACGTCCTCCGGCGGATGGAAGGGAACGACGTCGAGGCGCTCCGCGAGAGCGTCGTCCGCGCGGCCGCGGAGTTCGACCGCCGGCTGGAGCGCGCTCAGGAGGATCTCGGGCGGATCGGCGCCAACCGCCTGCAGGACGGCGACACGATCATGACCCACTGCCACTCGACGGACGCGCTCGCATGCGTCGAAGCCGCCCTCGAGCAGGGCAAGGAGATCGACGCCATCGTGAAGGAGACACGCCCGCGCAGGCAGGGCCACATCACCGCCGAGCGCCTGCGCGAGCTGGGCGTGCCCGTCACGCTCATCGTCGACTCCGCGGCGCGGCGCTACCTCGACGAGGTCGACCACGTCCTCGTCGGCGCCGACTCCATCGCTGCCGACGGCTCCGTGATCAACAAGATCGGGACCTCGGGACTCGCCGTCAACGCCCGCGAGCGCGGCGTCCCGATCATGACGGCCGCCCAGACGATCAAGCTCCACCCCGAGACGCTGACGGGCCACACCGTCGAGATCGAGATGCGCGACGAGGCCGAGGTCATCGGCGACGAGACGCGCGCGGACATCGGGGAGATCGACGTCGAGAACCCCGCCTTCGACGTGACGCCGCCGCGCTACATGGACGCCATCGTGACGGAGAGCGGCCAGTTCCCGCCCGAGAGCATCGTGACGCTGATGCGCGAGCTGTTCAGCGAGGGTGCCGACGAGCCGTGGGCCGAATCGTGACCGCGGACGACGAGGCCGTCGCTGGCGACGACGACGCCACACCGCCGAAACCACGGGTCCTCTGTGCCGGCCACATCAACTGGGACGTGACGATGAAGGTCGAGCACCTCCCGGAGCCCGACGGCGAGCAGCGCATCGACCACCTCCAGCAGTCGGGCGGCGGCAGCGCGGCCAACGTCGCGACCGAGCTCGTCGGGCTCAACGCCGACTCGGTGCTGTTCGGCAGCGTCGGCGGCGACGACTCCGGCGCGCTCGCGCTCCAGGAGCTCGACCGGGCCGGCATCGACCCCGGGCACGTCATGGTCGCCAACGACCGCGCCACGTCGGTCAAGTACCTCATCGTCGACGACGACGGCGAGGTGATGGTGCTCTCGAGCGAGGGCGCAAACGAGGCGTTCGGCGCCGCCGACCTCGACGACGAGGCCCTCGGGGACGTCGACCATCTCCACCTCACGGGCCAGAACCCGGGCTCCGCGGGCGACCTCGCTGCGCTCGCCGCCGGGCAGGGCACGCCCGTGAGCTTCGACCCGGGGCGACTGCTGGACGAGCGCGACTACACGACGGCGCTCGGGCACACCGACCTGCTGTTCGTCAACGACCGCGAGGCCGCGATGCTGGACGAGGCCGTCGTGGACATCGAGGACCCGCAGGACGTGACGCTCGTCTTCAAGCGTGGCAGCGAGGGCGCGGAGCTCCGGCTCCCGGGTCGCGAACGGCTGTACGCCCCACCCTACGACGTCGAACCCGTGGACACGACCGGCGCGGGCGACGCGTTCGCCGCGGGCTTCCTCGCCGCCTGCTTCGAGTCGGCCAGAGGCCACGAGCCCGAGGTCGACGACGGAACCCATCGCGGGATCC
This sequence comes from Halopenitus sp., assembly GCA_042219525.1. Lineage (GTDB taxonomy): Archaea > Halobacteriota > Halobacteria > Halobacteriales > Haloferacaceae > JBDGPU01. The sequence continues at coordinate 13,993 of JBDGPU010000046.1, read as the reverse complement.
CGGGCGCGACGGCCCCGCACTTCCGAAACGCCGACCTCGAGTACGCCCTCGAGATCGGTAACGTCGCGGGCGCGCTGGCGACGCAGGTGCGCGGCGCACGCACGTCGCTGACGTGGGAGCGCATCGACGCGTTCCTTGAGGAGCACCGGCAGTAGCCGTAGCCGGAAATACAATTTCTCTATTCTGTGTAAGTGACGAAACCGAGTCTCCCGAATCGGTCAGTACAGGATACATAGTTACCGAACCATCGATTAATCGATCCGAACTATGTCAAAAACCTCCTGCTGAATATAGAGAGCTGGATGCAGCAGACGATCAGCAATGGTTCAAGTCCGCCGGCGTTGACCAGGTGTATCGATTGACGACCATCGAACAGATCTCTCGGCTATCGACTTCCTGATAATGATTAGCAAGCCACAACGGTCCCTCAGCAGGATGCCACCTCCGTTCTGTCTCAAATCGTGGCGATCGAGGTGACTCACCCCAGCTTGAGGGCGAGGAACGCGAAACCACCGAGTAAGGCGAACCAAACCAAGATGCCGACACCTACGGCTCGTCTCGAAACGATATCCGTCGCATAGCTCCCCCCGAGCAGCACCACGTGTGTGGCACCGACACACACAGCCCCAATCTCGAGCCATCGGGGATCGTCATCCGGTTCGAGTGGTGTGGACGGTGTACCCCCGCCGTGACCTTCGTGTGCAACTACACTCCCGCTCCCGACAACGAGGAAGAACAGAAGTACAGCGATGAGGAGCAGGATTTTCCTCACCGCAATCATTGTCGGCCTCCCGCCCTGCCCAGGAGGGTGCCAGCTTCAAACGGGTCCCGGCAACAGTGACTCCTGAACCCGGGCGTCGAGCAGGCACGAATTACGTCGATATCCCACCTAAAGGAACTCATTATGGAGCCACGGGAGCAATCCCGACAGGAACCGATCTGTTGCGGGCATGAAGTGCGAACCGAAGTGATACGTCGGATCGAGCGTGGTGACCATGGTCCGACCCGACCATGTCTCCTCGTCGATGTAGAGCACGGCACCCCCCCGATCATCACGAATCAGTACAGACGCACCGCCAGGTGGATTGAAAGTCCCGTGGAAGTGCCACTCGCAATCTTCGGGCGGTATATGCTCGAAGAATGGGTGATCTCGCCGAGGGAATCGAAGGCCGCTATCGCCGTCATCCTCGAGCCACCACCAGAAGTTGGTCGGTCGATGGGACCACTCGACCTCCGGCAACCACGGATCAGGTTGCTGGCCGAACGTGACGACGTCCCCACCATCCTCGAGGAATCCCCGGAGGCGGTCAGCGTGTGAGTTCCGGGCCTCGATGTGCAACCGCGATGGGATGAACAGTCCATCGAACGCATCCAGATCACTGTCTGGGATGTCGTGGAGGTGAATCACCTCGTCGAAGTACTGGGCGTACTCGGATTCGAGTAGTGTTCGTCGGTGCGGTGCCGACCCGCCATACAGGGCCGCGAGATCACTCACGAGCGATCACCTGGAGGGGACGCCTGGGTCGACTGCACGGTCGAGACATTCCGCATCCACGCGACCAGTTGATCGGGGACACTGCCGGCCGTCGTGTCGCGTCGTCCGAATCCGACGAGGTCGTTCCCGCTGTGGACGAAGATCGTCCCGCCAGTGCTTTCGTCGTCGACGTAGACGACCGGTTCGCCGTCGCGGAGCCTGAGGACTGTCGTTGAGTGTGCAGGTGGTGGGTTGTGGCCGCGGGCGAAGAAGCCGGCGACGCCACGCTGATAGGTGAGGTCGGACATCTCGACACCCTCGAAGACCGGATGGGCCGTCGCCTCGACGACGGTGTAGTCGTCGTGTGACTCGATCGACTTCGGCTCGAAACACCCGGCACCCGGGAGCCACTGTCGAGCCAGGTGACCACTGAACGCGACGACCCCGCCGACCTCGAGGAACGAACGGATGCGGTCCCGGTGTCGGTAGAGGAAGTCCTGGTCCACCTGGCTGGAGACGATGAGTCCGGGAACGCCCGTCAGATCGACGTCCGGGAACTCGTACATGTCGATGCGTCGCAGGTGGGACTCCGCGAAGTCCGACTCGACGAACCGTCGTGTGAAGGCGTCGTCTGGGTCGAGAAACCCGATCGGTCGATCTGTCTGTTGTCGTGTCGAAGTCATTGATTCGGTTGTGAAGGGGTAAGTTGCTCTCGGCGGTTACGCTGGCCGTCACCGGATACCGCGACGGCCGCGTCGACCAGTGTCCGCGTCTGTTCGTGTCTCGGTTGTTCGAGGATCGACGTCGGCGTTGCCTCCTCAACGATTCGACCGTCGTGGAGGACTGCGATCCTGTCGGCGAAGGCACTCGCCTGGCCGATGTCGTGCGTGATGTGCAGGAGTGCGATATCCCTGTCGTCGATCAACTCGTACAACAAGGTGAGGACGTCGTGCTGGAGCGGCGCGTCAAGCATGGATGTGGGTTCGTCGGCGACGAGCACTGACGGCTGGAGCACAAGCGCCCGGGCCAGTGCGACCCGCTGGCGCTCCCCGCCTGAAAGTTGGGTCGGATACCGGTCGGTGTACTCGTCTGCTGGTTCCAGTCCAACGTCGGCGAGTGCCCGCTGAACGCGTTCCGCTCTCTCTGGGTCAGTCCCCGCCTCGTGGATGTCGAGCGGTTCCCGAACGATCTCTCCCACTCGTCGGTTCGGCGGGAGCGACTCGTAGGGATCCTGGAAGAGGTAGTGCACTTCGCGGGCGAGTTGTCGTCGACCGCGGTCGCGCCACCGGTCCAGGGGCTCCCCTTCGATGGAGACGGTTCCTTCGTCTGGCGTTTCGAGACCAACAGCCATCCGGCCGAGTGTGCTCTTTCCTACGCCGCTCTCGCCGATCAGCGCGACTGCCTCGCCACTGGCAACTCCGATGTCGACGCCGGTCAAGACCGGCTCGTCACCGAACCCTTTCGAGACGTCTTCGTAGACGAGGGTCTGTTGGGCACCAGTTGTACTATCGCGAGCGTCTCGTTCAAGAGGGGTGTTCGTCGTCCCTGGGACCGCCGTCCCGGTCTCGTCGAGAGCGATTGGGCCCGAGACCGGGAGCGGCGTCCGAGCATCGAGCAGTGTCTCCGTGTACTCGTGCTCGGCCGACGAAGCAAGTCGACTGGTTTCACCGACCTCGACGACCGACCCCGCCTGCATCACTGCTAACCGATCTGCGACGTGAGTCACTGCCGGGAGGTCATGTGAGACCACTATCATAGCGAACCCGTGGTCGTCCTGCAGCTCCTCGAGTAACTCGAGGACAGTCAACTTCGTTACGACGTCGAGTCCCGTCGTGGGTTCGTCGACGACGAGGACCGACGGGTCATTCACGAGCGCGGTCGCGATGACCCCGCGCTGTCGCATCCCACCGCTCAGTTCGTGGGGATACTTTTCGTGACTGGATTCGTCGAGTCCGACAGTCTCCAGGATCTCGTGGGCTCTCGTCGCTGCTTCGTCGCGGTCGCAGTCCCGGTGTGTCTCGATCGCCTCCACGATCTGTTTGTGCAGCCGTATTCGCGGGTCGAGGGCGTTCATCGCCTCCTGGGGGACGAACCCGATCTCGTCTCCCCGGATGTCCGCGAGGTCGGCACCGTCTTCGATGTCTCCCGCGGCGGTGAGTGTGATGTGACCGGAGGTTACCCGTCCCGGTGTCCGGAGCAAGCCCAGGACGGCAAGCGCGAGGCTGCTCTTCCCACTCCCGGACTCGCCGACGACGCCGAGTACCTCCTCGTCGTGAAGTTCGAGGTCCACGTCGTCGACTGCAAGTGTGGGTTCCTCGCTTCCGTATTCGACCGTGAGACCCGATACCTCGAGGGCGTTCGACGGACGCTCACCCTCCACCGTGTCCCGGATGTCCACGTCGGCGTGGTCGGCGTCGGTCGCAACACGTCGACGTTCGTTTCCTGTTGTCCGTTCGACGCCGAAGGCCAGGAACGTGAACGACAGCACGCTGGCGGTTATCGCGAGACCAGGCGGGAGGACCCACCACGTCCAGGCGTCGGTGAGGAAGGCGCTCCGTTTCTGTGCGAAGAACAGGATCGTCCCCCAGCTCGGTGATGTCGGATCACCCAGGCCGAGGAAGCTCAGGGACGCTTCGAGCAGAATCGCCGCCCCCACCGCCTTGGCGAACTGGGCGATGGCGATTGGTAACACCGCTGGAACGATATATGTACGTGCGACGTGGAACATCGACCCGCCCATCGATCGCGACGCCTGGACGTACTCTCGATTGCGGACCGAGAGGACCTGGGACCGGAGTTCGCGTGCCGGACGTGCCCACATGACCGCGGTCAGGACACCGATCGTGGTCCAGAGACTCGGACCGAGTACGGCCGCGGCCACGATCACGAGCGGCAGGAACGGGAGCGTCAACACGATGTCCACGAACCGCATCAGGACCGTCTCCGTTCGTCCGTCGAGCACACCCGCCGAGACACCGACGAGGAGCCCCACGATGATCGCAAGTGAACCGGTCAAGACACCGACGAGTAACGAGACGCGCGCGCCGACGAGCAGTAGAGAGAGGAGGTCGTGTCCGAGGTCGTCGGTCCCGAGGAGATGTTCGACGCTCGGCGGCTGGAACGGTTGGCCGACGCGGGCATTCGGCGCGTACGGTGCGAGTACCGGGGCGAAGAGTGCGAGAAGTCCGAAGAGTAGCACCCCGATGCTTCCGACGACGAGGAACCACTCCCGCGAGGCACTGATTTCTTCGCTTGGCATGACCCGTTCAAAGAGCCTTTCGAGACGATTCGACATCACTCGGCGGCCCTCCTCCCGGTCCGGGCTGTCGTTCGGGGGTCCAGGAACGGGTAGGTCAGATCGGCGACGATATTTGCTGCGATAACGGTGACGGTGAGGACGAGGAACGCTCCCTGAAGCAGCGGATAATCCCGCGCGATCGCTGCGTCGTATATGAGCAGGCCGAGGCCGGGATACGAGAAGACCGTCTCCACGACGACGGCACCGCCGACGACACTGCCGAGTTGGAGCGTGAACCGGGTGTATATCGGGAGAAGTGAGTTCGGTATCGCGTGTCGGAAGAGTACATCTCGGTCAGATAGGCCCTTGGCTCGCGAGAACAGGAGGAAGTCCTCGCCGAGCGTCGTGAGAACCGACCCGCGCGCGATGAGGTAGATACCCCCAACGCGGGCGACGGTAAGTGTGAGGAGCGGTAACGCGAGATGGATGGCGATACTGAGTATCGAGCCGACAAGGCTTCCGGCCGCGTCGACCGACGAGGTACCGTACGAGGGGAACCAGCCGAGCCAGGAGACGAACACCGAGATGAGTAACATCCCGACCCAGAACGCAGGAGCGGATTCGGCAGTGACGTGTGATGTCATGAGGGCGGCGTCAGTCCGGTCACCCTCCCGCCACGCGCTCAGGCCACCGAGGAGGGTTCCGACCACGGTGGAGAGTACGAGTGCAGCCCCGACGAGGAGCAACGTCCAGGGGAGCCGCTGCAGCAGGACGTCACTGACCGGTTGGCCGTACATCACCGAGGTTCCGAGGTCGCCCTGGGCGATGCCGAGCAGGTAGTCGACGTACTGTACGTGGATCGGCTGATCGAGGCCGTAGGTCTCGAGCAGTTCCGCCCGCTGTTCCTCGCTAAGGCCCTCGACCGCCTGGCCGAGTTGGTAGCGGAGCGGGTTCCCCGGCGCGACGTACGGCAGCGCGAAATTGACCGTGAGCGCTGCGAGAAGCGTCAATCCGTACTCGAGGACCCTGCTTCCGACGGCCGGGATACGCGAGGCCATGACGTTACTCGAAGGAGTCGGTTACCGCAGCGCTGCGGACCGATTGCGGGAGCAATGACCACTTGTGATGGATCCCGTACCCGGGCGACTCCGCCCACTTGTCGTGGGCTTCGGGCCGGTACGCGAACCGGGGTTCTGGGTACCACAGCGGCAGGGAGGTCGGCTGATCGTTGAACAGCCTTTGCATCTCGAAGAGCACGTCTTTGCGCTCCTCGACGGTATCGGTCTGCTTCCACTCCTCGAAGAGGTCGTCCCAGGCCGGGTAGTCGATATCCTTGTCCCAGAGGTACCCCGAGCGATGGGACATCACGAACTGGTCGGGATCGGCAACCCCGTGTGGCGTGATGCTACTGATGTACATGTCGAAGTTCCGAGAGCTGAACAGGTCGCCGATGGCACCTGGATCAAGGGTCTTCGCTGTCGTCTCGAGGCCGATCGCCGTGAGGTCCTCAGCGACCAGTTCGGCCGCCCGGATGTACGACGGCTTGTTCGACGGGACCTTCAGCGTGAACGAGAGGGGCTCGCCGTCCGGGGTTTCCCGGACACCGTCGTCGTCTCGATCGCGGAAGCCGAGTTCGTCAAGGGTCGATCGAGCCTGTTCGGGTTCGTAGGGTTGGCCGATGTCGGGAGCTGTCCACGGGGACTTGGGGTGTGGATACCCTTCGTTGCCGGGGATAGCTTTCCCGAGCATCACCACGTCGACGATGGATTCCTTGTCGATCCCCCGTGAGAGTGCCCGGCGGAAGTCGTGCTGGTCGAACGGTGCCCGCTCGTAGTTGATTCGAATCTCGACCAGTGACAGCGTCGTGGCCGGGACCACGTCGAACGCGTCGTTCTGTTCGAACTGGTTCACCGTCGACGGCGGGACCCCCACGCTGGTCGTGTCGATGTCGCCACTCTGGAGGGCGGTGAAGAGTGCCGAGTGGTCCTGGATGAAGGGGATGACGACCTCGTCAACCAGAGGTTCACCCATGAAGTACTCGTCGTTCGCCTCCAATCGGAGCCGTGACCCCGACTCGTACTCGACGAGTTCGTACGGGCCGGTGCCGACGGGTAGCTCGGCGTACTTGTACGGGTCATCGACGTCCTCCCACACGTGCTTCGGGAGGATCGGGAGGTCGGCGAACGTGATATCGGCGAGCGTTGGAGAGGGATAGGCACACTCGAATCGGACGGTTTCGTCGTCGACCGCCTCGATAGTCTCGATGTGGGGTGCCTGACTGACGTGATGGGTATACCGTGTCGGGGGGCCGTCCCGGAAGTAGCGGTAGGTGAAGACGACGTCCTCCGCGGTGAACGGTTCGCCGTCGTGCCACGTCGCGTCCGACCGGATCGTCGCGGTCCAGGTCGAATCATCGACCTGGTTGGTCTCTTTGGCCAGCCCGGAAATCGGGTCGTCCACGTACGGGGATGGCGCGAGGAGTCGGTCGTAGACCAGGTCCTTCATCCAGTCGAACTTGCTGTGGCTACTCACGAAGATGTTCAGGGGCGACCCCGGATCAGAGTCGGTCGCGATGCGGAGAGTATCGCCGCTTTCTTCAGATCCAATGACGCCCGAACAGCCTGCAAGAAGGGTACTTCCTGCCGTGGCTGCAAGTCCAGTCTTCAGTACGTTCCGTCTTGTCGGAGTTCTATCGACCATGATGGATTAGGCCAGCCTAAAATTAAAAAGCGTTACGATGTTTAGGCGGGCCTAAAATATTCGCGGCGTCGAGCGTCGGAATCTTCCTCCAGCAGGTTCGCTAGTCCGACGATACATATTTTCGGCCCACAGGGAAACGGATCACCGTCATAGAGGGTGTCTGCAGTCCCTTGCCTGTTGGCAAAGTTGTCAATTATGAGTAGACGGCACTCCTACTATCACGACGAGGCCGACAGCGACAGTAAGCCCACATCCCCTCCCGACTCCTGCGCTGATACCCATGACCGGGATTCACTAGTATCGTCGCTTATCGGTTCTGTATCGACCGGTTCGGTCAGGCCGTTATCGATCAATCTCTTGTGACAGACTTATGCCCCGTATTCATCACGACTCTTCGAATAGATACGTTGATTGGCAGGAACTCCAGCAATCAATGAGCAGGTTCGCTGTAACGGCTGTTTCAGTCCATTTCTGAATTAAGAAACCGTTTTTCCAACTACTGATAGGGCGACACCTCGCGGCTACCACGACGGTACCGACTCACCGCGGCGTTGCTGTACCCCACCTCTCGAGCGCGCGGTCGAGCTCCGGGACTTCCTCGGCCTTCGCTTTCAGATCCTCGCCGGCAACGGTCGCGTCGACCGCTGCGCGCAACGCTTTCGCGCCAGCGTGGGACCCGTCGGGGTGGCCATGGACGCCCCCACCTGCCTGCACGCAGATGTTGGTCCCGAGCGCGTCGACGAGCGGCGGGACGATACCCGGATGCAGGCCGCCGGAGGCGACGGGGAGGACGTTCGTCAGGCCGTACAGGTCCGAGCCGAGCCACTCGTTGATGCCGACGGTGTCCTCGTTCGCCATCTTGCCGAGGCCCGCGGTGCCCGTGTGGATCTGGTCGACCCCGCAGAGGCGGGCGACCTGCGCGAGGACGCGCATCGAGACGCCGTGGGCGGGGTGCCGGTCGAACGCCGAGTGCATCGCGCGGTGAGCGTGGATCGCGAGCCCGTGGCGCTCGCAACGCTCCCGGACCGCCTGGACCGCGGCCCAGCCGGCGGTCACGACGTCGACCATGACGTACTCGCCGCCGGCGTCGGCGACGGCGTCGACGCGGTCGAGCATCTCGCCGGTCCCGGCCGTGACGTTCACGAGGTAGGACTTCCGCTCGCCCGTCTCGCTTTCGGCCCGGTCGCGCGCATCGAGCGCGGCCGGGAGCCGGTCGTGGAAGGGATTGAACGCCTGGTCCGTGAGGTTCTCGTCGTCCTTCAGCAGGTCCAGCCCGCCGGTCCAGGCCTCGTAGCCGACCTCGGCGTGCTGGTCCGTCGTCAGCCCGACTTTCGGCTTCGGCACGGTCGCCGTGATCGGGCGGTCCGGCGCGTCGAAGATATCCTCTCGGACCCCGGAACCGAGACGTGGGCCGGGGAACGAGGTCGCCAGCGGTTCGGGCCAGTCGCAGTCGCGGAGGCGGATCCGGTCGACGGCCTTCATCCCGAGGATGTTGCCGGCGATACAGGAGAGCACCTGCGCCATGTTGCCGTGCTCGAAGAGGGCGTCGGGGTAGGCGACGCCGACCTCGTAGCCCTCGAACTCGCCGGCCGTGGCCGCCTCGATCGCGAAGGCGGTCGCGGACAGGTCCGTGACCGATCCCTCTACCTCGAGTTCGGCCCAGGTCCCGTTCGAGGACTCGGAGGCAACTCGGCCCGCCGCGTCCTCGGCGTCGAGGCCCTCGGCTGGAACCACGAAGAAGCGACAGACCAGCTCCGTCATCCCGGGGTCGTGCGACCGGTCGACGAAGTCCGCGTAGCTGATCGATCCCATAGCCGACACCTCTCCCGGCTCGGTGATAAAAGAGCGCGTGGCCGAAGTTGACGAAGGAGGTAGCGCGGCCACTCTCGGCGAGTTCCGACAGGAGTATGCCCGCGTACGGCCAAGCCCCGCCAATGGATCGCCGCGTCCTCTTTGCGACGCTCGTGTTGGCGCTCGCGGTCGTCCTCGGCGCTGGAACCGTCTTCTTCGCGTTCGTGGAACCCCCGGACATGACTCGACAGCCGACCGTCGAGTGGGAGTCGGCGTCGGTCGGCAACGTGACTGACGGCGCGTCGATGGCGACGGTCACCGTCGAGAACGGCTCCCGCGTCGCCGTGCCGACAGCCGGCGAGGACTGCGGCGTGCGCGTCCTCGACGGCGACGGCCACGTCGCCTGGTCGTGGAACGCGAGCGACTGTTCGGGTAGCGCTGGTAGCGCTGGTAGCGGGGGTGCGTCCCACCCGGTCGCAGCCGGGATGCTCGGCGGCGACCCGGTGGTGGCCATCGTCGACGGCGACTCGGTTCGCGTCTTCGACGCCGTCTCCGGCGACGAACGGTTCGTCTACGAGCTCTCCGCGCCCGCGACCGTCGCACCGACCTTCGGTGACGTGTCGGGGACGAACCAGTCCTCACTCGTCACCGTCAGCAGTTCGGGGACCGTCCACGTCGTCGGCGCTGACGGCAGGACCGTCTGGACCGCCGACAGCGGCGGCGAGGCGCCCCTCGCGCCTGTCACGGGCAACCTGACGGGCGGAGCCGGGGCCGAGGTCCTCGTGGGAACGACCGGCGACGACCCGACGCTCACGGCGTTCGGGGCGGGCGGCGAGGAGCGCTGGTCCCGGTCGCTCGACACCGCGCCGGCCGGCCTGAGCGCGCCACGGACGACCGTCGGATCGACCGTCATTCTCACCGACGACGCGGGCAGCGTTCACCGGTTGTCGGCAACGGACGGGGAGACGATCTGGAGCGTGCCCCTGCAGGACGATGCGCTGACGGTCGGCGGCGTCGGGTCGGGCCTCGTCCGCGTCGCTGGCGGCGGCAACGTCTGGGCCGTCGGGCTGGTCGACGGGAGCATCGTCTGGAAACAGCAGTTCGGCGGCAGCGGCGAGACGCTCCAACCGCTCACCGCCGGGGCGACGACGGAGACCGTCGTCGTGACGCGCGGCGGTGAGATATCGGCCATCGACGGCAACGGGAAGGTCGTCTCCAGTGGGAGCGTCGACGCGACCGTCGTCGACAACGTGGTCTCGGCCGACCGCGGCGGACTGCCGACGGTCCTCCTGCTTACCGAAGACGGGCGGATTATCGCCGTGTCGCCGTAGGCAGCGGCTTGTGAACACGATGGAGTCCCAACCAGTGGCGGGAGATAGAGCGGGGAGTTTGCGGGGAAGAGCCGGGTCTTTTTGCTCGGGGTTCCCACCGGAGTCGTCCCGACGACGCCGCCCCGTCCGTGACCGACATTTCACCGGAAACGTGGTGTGTAGATAGCAGCGACGCTATCGGGGTTCAGCGGGGTCGTTTAAAAGGAAACCCGACCGTTATTCGTTGACGTCCTCGTACACCCAGGTGGATGCGTCGAGGTCGTAGTCGACGAGTTCTTCGTCGTCGAAGAACAGGTCGATTTCGCGTTCGTTGGCGCCGGGGTCCTCGTGGTCGGAGGCGTGAATGACGTTGTGACCGAGGTCCAGCCCGAAGTCACCGCGGATGGTGCCCGGGGCGGATTCGGCCGGGTCCGTCTCGCCGACCATCTTCCGGACCTGGCGGGTGGCGTCGGTGCCTTCCCAGACCATCGCGAAGACCGGACCGGAGGTGATGAACTCGACGAGCCCCTCGAAGAACGGCTTGCCCTCGTGCTCGCCGTAGTGTTCGTGGGCCAGCTCCTGGTCGATCTGCATGAACTTGCCGGCGACGAGCTTCAGGCCGCGGTCCTCGAAGCGGGAGACGATCTCCCCGATGAGGCCGCGCTGGACGCCGTCCGGCTTGACCATCACGAACGTGCGCTCGTCGCGCTCGCTCATTCTTCGCTCCCCTGACCGGCTTCGGTCCACTCGAGGTCACGCGGGTCGCGACCCATGAAGTAGTTCTTCTCCGCCTTCGAGTCGACGAAGTGGAGAATCGTCCCGTCCTTCTGGACGAACATCGTGCCCGTGCCGGGCTCGATGTCCTCGCCACTGTAGTCACAGGTGCGTTCTTCGACCATTGTTATTGCCCTCCAATGGAGTCGGCGTCACGCTGGGTCTCCCGCAGCTGGAGCACGTCGCCCACGCGCACGGGACCCAGGACGTTTCGCGTAATGATGCGGCCCTGGTTCGAGCCTTCCTGGATGCGGCATTTGACCTGCATGGCCTCGCCGTGCATCCCGGTCTTGCCGACGACTTCGATGACCTCCGCGGCCTCCGAATCGCCGGTGCCCTCTTCTGCGCTCATAACGGCTTACCGAAGTTCCTCGACCTTGTCCGCGATGTCCTCGACGTCGTCGCTGGCGTCGCCAGCGTCGACGATCGCGGCAGCGGCCGAGCCGACTTCGAGGCCGGCGGCCTGCCCGACATCGTCCTGGGTCTCGACGAAGACGACCGGAATGCCCTTCTCCTCGGCCAGCTCGGGAAGGTGCATGACGATCTCCTCCGGCGAGACGTCCTCGGCGACGAAGACGAGCTCGGCATTGCCGCGCTCGACGGACTTGGTGGTCTCGTTGGTGCCTTTCTTCACGGTGCCAGTGTCTCGTGCGACCTCGAGCGACTCAAGGGAGCGCTCGGCGAGGTCGGCTGGGGTTTCGTAGTCTACGTAAACTGCCATTGTTTGTCCTCTTCCCTCCGGGGCTCGCGTGACCGCGCCGGTGGTAGATCCCTAACGACGCGGCACATCATCAACCCCTGAAAGGGTGTAGCCAAGAATTGAGGGGACTCGCATATAAGCGCTTTCAATACGAACCGGTCGTGTGAGCCGTCGACACGGACGCCGGCGGGGGATGCGTCGCCAGCGACGCGGGCTGACCGGCAGGCGGTCGTCGCCAGCGACGCGGGCTGACCGGCGCCCCGTTCACCGACCTACAGTTACCATCGCCGAACGCGCTCCGAGCTTTTTAACCGCGGGACCGTCCTTACGTTCGCTGAATGCCTCGGCTCCTCCACTACTCCGACATCGAGAACGTCTTCGATACGCCGGAGCGGGCCGCACGCCTCGCCGGGCGCATCGCCGAACTCGACGACTTCGACGCCGCCGTCGTCGGCTCCGGCGACACGACCGCGCCGGGCGTGCTCTCGCTAGTCGCCCAGGGTCGCCAGACCCTCGACTTCTACGCCTCCACGGAAACGGTCCTCGACACCTTCGGGAACCACGAGTTCGACTACGGCCCGGGACCCCTCCGCGAGCTGGTCGACGAAGCGACCCCGACGTTCGTCTCCGCCAACGTGCTCGACGAGGACGGCGAGCCCTTCGGGCGCGACGAGGGCGTCGTCCCCCACACGACGGCCCGGGTAGACGGCGCGACCGTCGGCTTCGTCGGCCTCACCGACCCGGCCACCGATTCGCTGAACCCCATGGCCGGCCCCCTGACGTTCACCGACCCCATCGACGCCGCCCGTGACTCCATCGCGGAGCTCCGCGACCTGCACGACGTCGACTACGTCGTGATCCTCTCGCACCTCGGCGCGGGCGACGACGACCTCGCGAGGGCCGTCGACGCCGACGCGATCCTCGGCGGGCACGTCCACAGCCGCCGGAACGACTACGTCGACGACACGCTCGTCGTCCGCCCCGGCGTCAACGGGCAGGCCGTCGCGGAGGTCGAGCTCGACGGTGGGGGCGCGGAGGGCGGGGACGCGGAGGGCGAGGAAGCTGAGACTGACGGCCGCCCGACCGCAACGCTCCACGAGCGCGACGGCGCGGAGCCACACGAGGGGCTCCAGACCGCACTCGAACGGCGCATGGCGGAGGCCGACCTCGACGAGGGCGTCGCGGAGGTGGACGAGCCCATCGAGCGCACCGGCGACGTCGTCCACGGCGGCGAGTGCCGCGCCGGCAACTTCGTCGCGGACGCGTTCCGCTGGGCGCACCAGGACGAGGCCGACGTCGGTCTCTCGAACGCGGGCGGGCTCCGCTCCGGGGACCCCTTCGAGGGAACGGTCACGAAGGCCGACCTGATCAGCCTCATCCCCTTCGAGGAGCCGGTCGTGCTCGTCGAGGTCACCGGCGAGGAGCTTCACGCGATCTTCCGCGAGATGGCCGCCCCGGACGTCGACTTCGGCGAGGAGGACTGGTGGCACGGTCACATCTCGAACGCGCGCGTCGTCTGGGACGAGGACGCCGAGGAGCTCGTCGAGGCCACCGTCGACGGCGAGCCCATCGACCCCGAGGCCACGTATAAACTCGCTACCTCCGAGTACTTGCTCCACTCCGACCACGAGTTCCCGACACTGGAGGAGCGCCACCGGATCGGCGAGGATGGCATCCAGCACGAGGTCCTCTACGGCTACGCGCTGGAGCACGGCATCGACCCCGAGATCGAGGGCCGGATCCGGATCGTGGGCGACGCCGTCGAGGCGCCCGTTGGTGAATAGGCTGCGATTCGTTTTGTGAGACGCGAGGTTGAGGACCGTTTCTAATTACAATTGATCGGTCGTCGTTGTCAGCGTCACCACTCAGCCTTTCTTATAAACAGCGGCTGCTGAGATGGTCGCTTTCTGCGTGGTTTGTCTGCTCGTCGTCAGCGACACCACTCGGCACCCCCAGAAAGCCCCAGCCGCTGAGACGGTCGCGCTGCTCGCTGCGCTCCTCACCCG
>JBDGPU010000101.1:0-24938 GCA_042219525.1 Halopenitus sp. | reverse complement strand
CGGGGCCGGCGCGCCCCGGCCGAGGCTGGGGAGGACTGAGGTAATGCGGTTGCTGTGTGGTGCTGGTGCCGTCGCGGTCGCGGTCCTGGTGGACTGAAAGGGCGATGGCCGGTCGCGCCGCAGGGGAGTCGCTCTCCTCAAAAATCGGAGATTTTTGGGCTCCGAGAAATCTTCGATTTCTCGCGACGACGACCCCTATCCGCGGCGGGCGGTGTCTTCGCGAGCAGCGAGAGACCGCAGGTCTCTCGGGCAGCCGGCGCGCGACGCGCGCCGGCGACGAAGCGAGCGAAGGGCCGGAAGTCGCAGCCCGGACCCGTCCGTCGGGGGGTGCGGAGAGACGCAACGGAAGCCCGGACCGTCTTCCGAGGCGGAGAGCCGCGGATATGTCGCGGAGCGACCGCGAGCGACCGAGGGCTTTCTGGGCGTTTGCGGTGCTGTTGAGTGCAGCAGCGTCTGCACCTTTAAACACACCTTATAAACAAGAGCGGCCGAGGGCTTTCTGGGTGTTTGCAGTGCTGTCAAGCGCAGCAGCGTCTGCACCTTTATATATGGTTTATAAGCAAGAGCAGACGGGGCTTTCGAGATGTTTGCGTCGCCATAAAAAACAAGACCGTATCAACCAGCTACGCATCTAAAAACTCGACCAGCTACGAGCGCAGTTATTCGTCGTGAACGGCGGCCGTCATCGACCAGACGGCGACGAGACCGAGCACTCCAGCCGGAATCAGCGGCAACACCAGGTACGTACTAAAGAAGGACAGCCCGAACGAACCGAGGAAGTACGGGTAGAGGTAGATGATCCCCGGAATGATCAGCATACAGACGATGAGCACGCCGGTCAGCGCCCAGCCAGCGCGGCCGAACTCGTCGGTATCCGAGGGCGACCGCTTCGTTGCGTCCGTCGACTCTCGGGAAGCAATCGACGCTGTCGACGCCGAAGACTCCAATGCCGGCGCTTCGCCCGCCTCGCTTGGCGTGTGGACGTACCCCTCCGCGTCCGACTGGGTTGCTTTCGCGTCGTCGCCGTCGTCAGAGCTCACTATCGGGCTTTACGACCACCTTGCCAAAACCCTCACGATCCTCGATGATCTCGTGGGCGCGCGCGGCCTCGCTCATGGGCAGCACCTCGCGGATCCGCGGCTCGAAAGTCCCGTCCCAGACGAGATCGAGGACGTCGTCGACCTCGCCGGGCGTCGCCATCGTCGAACCGATGATCTCCAGCTGGTTCCAGAAGATTCGATTGAGGCCCGCGTCGGGGTTCGGCCCGGTCGTCGCGCCGCAGGTGACCAGCCGGCCGCCCTTCGCGAGCGACTTCAGGGAGTTCGGATACGTCGCCGCGCCGACGTGGTCGACGACGACGTCGACGCCGCGGCGGCCGGTGTGCTCGCCGATCTCGCGGGCGAAGTCCTCCTCCTCGTAGTTGATGACGTGGTCCGCGCCCAGCTCCTCCGCGTACGATAGCTTCTCGTCGGTCGAGGCCGTCGCGTACACCTCACAGCCGGCGTGGTCCGCGATCTGGACGGCCGCGTGACCGACGCCGCCGGACGCGCCGAGGACGAGCACGGATTCGCCGGCTTCGATGTCCGCGCGCGTCTGGAGCATCCGCCAGGCGGTCTGGAAGACGAGCGAGGCGGAGCCCGCTACCTCCCACTCGACGTGGTCCGGAACGGGAACGAGGTTGTCCGCGGGCACCGTCGTCAGTTCCGAGTGGACGCCCTCCTGGTGTTCGCCGATGATGCTGAAGTGCGGGCACAGCGTCGGGTCGCCGTCGCGGCAGAATTCGCACTCGCCGCAGGCGACGCCAGCGGAGACCGCGGCGTGGTCCCCCTCGGAGAACCGGGTGACGCCCTCACCCGTTTCGAGCACGACGCCAGCCGCGTCGCTGCCGGGGATGTGGGGCATTTCGAGGTCGATGCCCGGGAGCCCGCGCCGCGTCCAGATGTCGAGGTGATTGAGCGCGCCGGCTTTCACGTCGAGGAGTACTTCCCCGCGTCCGGGCTCCGGGTCGGGGTAGTCGCCATACTCGATCACGTCACGGTCCCCATGCTCGGAGAACTGAACAGCCTTCATGTGTTTACCACTCACATCCCTCCACTAAATTGTACCTCAAGCGGCGGATGGTACCGACCCCCAGGTCCGGTGACAGCGAGAGTTTTGTGCCCCCGCCCGGAACGCGTGTGCATGAGCGAGGACCAGGAAGCCGGACACGGTCACGACGAGGACGGCGGGCACGGAAGCGAGGACGAGTACGGTCACGACCACGAAGGGGGCCACGAGGAGCACGACCATGACCATGGCGACCATGGTCACGACGACCATGATCACGACGGGCACCATCATCACGACGTAGAGTCGGTCGGCGTCGCCGTCGTCACCGTCTCGAGTTCGCGAACGCTGGACGACGACCCGGCGGGCGACTACATCGAGACCGCACTCGAGGACGCCGGCCACGAGGTCGTCGTCCGCGAGCTGATCCCCGACGACTTCGACCGGATTCAGACGATGGCGAACCGCCTCGCCAACCGCGACGACACGGACGCCGTGATCACCAGCGGCGGAACCGGGGTCACCCCGGACGACGTGACGCCCGAGGCCGTCCGACAGCTCTTCGACAAGGAGCTGCCGGGTTTCGGCGAGCTGTTCCGACAGCTCTCCTACGAGGAAGTCGGCACGAAAACGGTGGGCTCGCGGGCGACGGCGGGCATCGTCCACGACTCGCCGGTGTTCTGCATCCCCGGCTCGGAGAACGCCGCCAAGCTCGGCGTCGACGAGATCATCCTGCCGGAGGTCGGCCACCTCGCCGGGCTTGCCAGCCGGGAATAGGTTCGCTGCTTTCGATAGGAAGTTGGGTCGGCAGGGGTAGACGCTGCTGGACCTGCCAGCACCGCAACCGTCCAGAAAGCCTTCGGGCGCTCTTGCTTATAAACCATATTTAACGGTGCAGTCGCTGCTGCGCTTGACAGCACCGCAAACTCCTCGAAAGTCCTCGACCGCTCTTTATAAGCGAATGGTTGGACAGGTGCAGACGCTGCTGTGCTTGACAGCACCACAGACTCCCAGAAAGCCCTCGGCCGCTCGCGGTCGCTGATCAGGATATCTGGACCTCTCAGCACCGCCCGGTCCAGATAGTGCCTGCCTCAGCGACTCCCTCCGGCGCGACCGGCCTTCGCCCTTTCAGTCCGCCAGGACCGCAACAGCAACCGCGACCACGACAGCACCGCAACAGCAACCGCGACAGCGACAGCGCCACAACCGCAGCTGCAGCGCGCGCCGGTTTTCCGGCGTAAACCACTGGCTTGGTGGCCGCCGCACGCGACGACCCGGCCACCACTCCCGGGTGGGACTGAAAGGGGCAGCCGCTGAGCGGGACGCTCTGCGAAGCTAGCACCGCAACCCGGCGAGCGACCGAACAGAGTGAGGGAGCGAGCCGGGTGAGGAGCGCAGCGAGCAGCGCGACCGCCTCAGCGGCTGGGGCTTTCTGTGTGTGCCGAGTGGTGGCGCCCACGCCGAAACCCAAACAAACCACTCAGAAAGCGACCGCCTCAGCGACGGGGCTTTCTGGGCATGCCGAGTGGGTTCGCAAGCGACGACAATAACCGAACAAATCACTCACAAAGCGATCGTCTCAGCGGCTGGACTTTCCACGTGTACAGAGTGGTGTCACCAGAGACGTCCGTTCGACTCCCACCCAAGAACGCAGCCAATCTGACGTAATCGGCAACGAAGGAAGCCGATTTGGACGTAGGTATTTCCGACAAGAGGCCGATCAAACGGGCATGAGCGGCACGACGCAGTCGCGCGAGGAGCTGGAGGGGCCGGTCCCGGTCGATGAACTCGCGGCCGACGACCTCCCGGCCGGCGAGGTGCCCGACGACGAGATCCCTCCGACCGTGCCGGGCGAGTCGAAGTTCGTCGACACCAACGGCGTTCGGCTACACGTCGTCGAGGCAGGCCCGGCTGACGGCAAACTGCTCGTGCTCCTCCATGGGTTCCCTGAGTACTGGTATGGCTGGCATGAGACGCTGGAGACGCTGGCGAACGCCGGCTACCGCGTCGTCGTCCCGGACCAGCGCGGCTACAACCTCTCGGAAAAACCCGACGGCGTTGACGCCTATCACATCGACGAGCTCGCGGCGGACGTCGTCGGGATCATCGACGCGTACGACCGCGAGGAAGCCGCCATCGCGGGCCACGACTGGGGTGCGGCGGTCGGCTGGTGGCTCGCGCTCCACTACGCGGACCGCCTCGCCGAGTTCGTCGCCGTCAACGTTCCCCACCCGACCGTCTTCGAGCGAACGCTCCGAAACTCCTGGAGCCAGCGGCTGAAGAGCTGGTACATTCTCGGCTTCCAGCTGCCTTGGCTTCCGGAGCGCGTCGCCAGCCTCGGCAACTGGCAACCCCTGGTCCGGGGGATGCGAAGCTCCAGCCGTCCCGGCACGTTCTCGTCGATGGACTTCGACCGCTATCGACGGGCGTGGTCCCGCGACGGGGCCTTTTCGGCGATGGTGAACTGGTACCGTGCGATCGTTCGCGACCGCCCGACGCCCCTGTCAAACGCCGTCGAGGTCCCGACGCTGCTCATCTGGGGGGCGAACGACGAGTTCCTCAAGCGGTCGATGGCCCACGACAGCGTGGAGTTTTGCGAGGACGGCCGGCTCCTCGTTCGCGAGGCGGCAACCCACTGGATCGTCCACGAGGAACCGGTTCGCGTCGCTCGGGAGGTCGACGACCACATCGACCCGCTGGCACCCGGGAGGAACGTGTAGCTGCTCGTCGGGCGCTCGAGGCGGGTCTCGACGATTATCCCAGCATCGCCGAGTCCGACTCGCGGGCCTGGTACGCGCGGTAGCAGGGCCCGGCGAGCACCAGGGCTGCGCCGGCGACCATCCCGACGATCAGGACTGGATCGACGACGGAGAGGTCGCCGGCAAGCAAACGGTCGGTCGAGACGCCGACGGCGACGCCGGCGACGACCCACGGGAGCTCGCCGACGGCCGTCCCGATGAGGAACGGACGCAGCGGAATCCTCGCCATCCCGGCACCGATGGACATCGCGTCGGACGGCGTCGGCAGGAGTCGGCTCGCGACGACGGTTCGAGTCCCCCCGGCGACGCCGACGACGCGCTCGCCGGCACGCGCGACGCGGCCGGTACCGCGACCTTTCCGGGCGAGCGCATAGGGCGGCAGCGCCGTCACCGTGACCAGGAGCACGCCGAACGGGACACCGACCCAGCCGTAGCCGTAGCCGACCGCGACGGAGAGCGCCGTCGTCGGCCAGGCGAGGAGCGGGCGGACGGCGGCGAGGACGAGTAGCGCGAGGCCGAAGCGGAGTGGGTGGGCCGCGAGCCACTCCAGCCGGGCCAGCGCCGTCGCTGGCGACGTGAGCCACGCGCCGAGCGCGACGACCGCGAGGACGAGACCACCAGCCAGGAGGCGACGCTTCACGCCGGCTGTGGGCCGGCCAGTAATAAACGCCTTTTGGGAACGCCCCTTCCAGCCCTCGGCGCTCCGTCGACACGTCATCGCAACGTTGCTCCCGGTCGTTTATAAGGGACCTCGACGAACGAAGCGACTGTGACGGCCGATCGGAGCCGCGAGGAGAAGCGCGAACTCGGCGTGGAGCTGCTCGCTCACCTCGAGGACGAGGAGCTCTCGCTGGCGGAGACGATCGACCGCATCGAGACGATCACGTCGAGCCCGTCGCTCACCCGGACGATCCTCGACGACGCGGAACTGCAGGGGATCATCGAGCGCGAGGACGGCCGGATCCGCGTCCAGCGCGGCGGCACCTACGTCGCGTTCGACGAACAGGTCGTCACCCGGGAGGGCGAGTTCGACTGCCGCCGCTGCGGCGCGTCGATCTCGACGGGCCACTTCGTGCAGTTCCAGACCGGCGAACTCGGTCCCTTCGGCCCCCAGTGCGTGCGCAAAGTAACGGGTCGCGAGTGAGAAGGTGACCGTCGACCGCGAGTAAACGGAAAAACAGCGCCCCCGATCGCCGCCCCCGAGCGGCACCCCTGAACGGCACCCGAACGGTGCTTCGACCGACTACCGGCCGCGGCGCAGTTCCTCGACGAGCTTCTCGATGAGCTCCGCCTGTCGGTCCAGCCGCTCCGTCTGGGCCTCCACGGTGGCCCTGAGCTCCGCGACCTCCTCGGCGAGGTCGTCGCCTTCGACGCCGGCCGGCTCGAAGCCGCTTTCGTCGAACGTGTCGGTGGAACCCGTGCTATCCCCGGATCCTGCCCGCCCAGATTCGCCGCTGTCGGCCGCGACGGATCCGTCTGCGTCGCCGGCGGACGCGCCCTCGTTCACGTTGGTCTGGTCCGCGGACCGCGAGGTCCCCGACGCGGCGCCGCTAGCCGCCGAGGTCGTCCCCGTCGCCTCCGCGGCGTCGGAGGCGGTCGAAGCAGTTGAAGCGGTGGAAGCAGCGGAATCGGCGGAGTCGGACGCCGCAGCGGTGCCCTTCTCGGAGGCGCTTTCGGCACTCCCGGCGTCGACGCCCGCACTGTCGGTGGGTTCGGTGGCATCTGTGGCGGCCACGTCGTCCGCTTCCGCCGCGTCCGTCTCCTCCGTCGCCGGGGAGGCGGAGAGCGGGTCGAGGCCGTCGCTGAAGTCCGTCGTCGAGGCTTCCGCCGCCGATTCCGCGGCCGGCTCGTCCTCAGTTTCGTCCGCGACGGTGACGCGGAACTCGGCGAGACTCTCGACGTCGTGGAACGCGCAGATGGCATCGGTGAGGGCGCGCCGGACCGCGGGCGCGTCCTCGTTCGGCGCCTTGAACCGCTCCTGCCGGCCGTCGTGCGTGAGCACGACCGAGGTGGCGACCGTCCCCTCCTCGAAGTCGAGGTCGGTGACGTCGCTGTAGTGGAACTCCTCGTACTCCTCGTCCCAGACGGGCGCGCCGATGTGTTTCACGAGTCGCTCGCTCGTCACGACGAGCGTCAGTTCGGAGAAGCGGAACGTCCGGAGTGCGGACTCGCCGGCGTCCGTGATCCCGGTCGCGGAGAGGACGCCGGCCAGGACCGGGTGGAGGACGTCGTCGAGGTGCTTGCTGGGGAAGGTAATCGTCCGCTCGCCGTCGAGGGCGTAATCCAGTACGAGCTTCGCCTTGCGGCGGCCCTCGGAGACGTCGATTCGGTCGACGTCGTGGGGGTACTCCTCGACGGTTTCGTCGGAGAGGAGCCCTTCCGCGCGGTACACGAGCGTCCGGCTCGGGGTGACGACGAGAGCGTCGTCGCCGCCGAGGTCGACGGTAGTGACGACGTCCTCGCCCTCGACCGCCTCGGTTAGCAGGTCGGGGAGGCTCATTGTGGGGAGATTCCCCGCGCTGCGTATAAATCCGCGGGTCGCCGCTCGCTGATTCATCGGCGGCGCGGTCGACCGACAGTCGAACGGCCGCCGTCGCCCGCGCACTCGACGCCGACCGTCGCCAATCGCCACGCCCTCCGCATGTCGTCGGGTCGCAAACCGGCTGGAGATGGGAAGGTTAAAGAGTCTCATCCCGGTACGAAGAGGTGAGGCCGGGTGGCTTAGCTGGACATAGCGCCGCACTCATAGGGTTTTGAGATTCGGTGCGGTACTCACCTGCCTTGGAAGCGTCCGCACGGCCGTCGGGGCCCGCCGAGCCTCGAACCTGGGCCATGCGGAGATCGCGGGTTCGGAGCCCGCCCCGGCCACTTTCATTTCGTCGACGTCGTCGCCAGCGACGGTTCCCTGTTCGTCGCCAGCGACGGCCCCACGTCGTCAGCGACGGTCTCACGTCGTCAGAGGCAGGCGCCCGCCGATAGCGCTATTTCCCGCGTCGACTGGACCCGATACAATCGGCCCAAATTCTCGCATCTGAGAACTGGCGGCCAAAAGTTACCACTCGGCTTCCCCGAGAGCGACCGTGTTCGATCGGAAGCCGAACAGACTCGGGTACGCCGTCATCGTCGGCAGCGGTGTTGCGGTCGTGCTCGCCAGCGCGCGCCTGCTGGACACGGGCGCGCTCGCGAGCCGGCTCTTCTGGGGATTCCTCGTGCCAGGCATCGTTCTCCTCGACGCGACGCTCGACTTCCTGCTCGGTGTGCGGATGGAGTACTACCTCGTCGCAGTTCTCGTCATTGCCACCGGATTCCTCGCGTTTCTCGTCTTCGTCCTGCCGGGTTTGGTCGAACCCGACACCCCTGAGTTCTCCCGTCGACGCTGAAAGCGGGCACCGCGACGTGGAACCGAGCGAGGAACCTGCGGAGAGCCCCGGTTCCTCCGGACTTTTAGGGGCGTCCCGCGAAGTCGCCGCCATGAAGCTCGCTGACAAACTCGCCGCGGACCGCCCCGTCGGCGGCTGGTGTTCCGTCCCCTCGCCGACCGTCGCCGAGGTCATGGCCAATCAGGCGTTCGACTTCCTCGCGGTCGACACCGAACACGCACCGACCACGACCGAGTCCGTCGAGAACCTCGTCCGGGCGGTCGACGCCGCGCCCGGGGAGACCGAGGCCATCGTCCGCGTCGCCTGGAACGACCACGTCCGGATCAAACGCGTCCTCGACACGGGTATCTCGGGGGTCATGGCCCCGCGCATCGAGTCCGCCGAGGAGGCCCGCGAACTGGTCCGTGCGTGCCGCTACCCGCCGCAGGGCGACGCCGCGGAGGGGCCGACCGGCGAAGCGGTCGATTCGGACGGCGTCCGCGGTCGTCGCGGCGTCGCGGCCGCCCGCGCGTCCGATTACGGCGCCCGGATCGACGAGGTCGTCCGCACCGTCAACGACGACCTCGCGGTCATCGCGCAGATCGAGACGGGCGCCGCCGTCGACGCCGCCGCGGAGATCGCCGCGGTTCCCGGCATCGACGCCCTGTTCGTCGGCCCGGCTGACCTCTCGGCCTCGCTCGGCTGCTTCCGGGAGTTCGACGACCCCGAGTTCGAGGCCGCCATCTCCGACACCCTCGCCGCGGGCGAGGCGACCGGCGTCCCGGTCGGCACGCTGGCGACTTCCGATGAGCGCATCGATGACTGGCTCGACGCCGGCTTCGACTTCCTCATCGCGGGCACGGACGCCGGCTTCCTCGCCAACGGCGCGTCGCGCGTGATCGACCGATACGAGGAGCATGTCGACCGCGACGAAGAGTCCTAGGTCGGCGGATTCGGATACCCGTGGTTGGAAACACCGTTTCTTTTTCCAGAAATAGGCAGAAATATCTACCCCAGCAAGACTGCGACCGTAACGGGACAACACGCACCGGATTTCGACGGTATACCCATAGCGGACACATACGGTAGCAGCGACTATTTAATCACCAGTCATATTGAGCATATGTTTTGGTAATCAGTGTCAGTGATCAACGACTATCGGAATTTATTGAAATGGATTCAGGAATCTTGTTCGGCTTAATCACAATGACGACATGGGGGGTTTGGATAATTCTGGGCAACGCTGCGTCGGAGTCCATTGATCCGAGGACCGCAGCGGCGATTTCGTATCTCGTAGCGGGTCTTCTTGCACTTGGATTTGTCGTCGTTTCCGATGCCTCAGTCGCCATTACTGCAAGAGGAGGGCTGCTTGCTGGCGCTGCCGGATTGTTCACTGGAACCGGCCTCATCTCGATGTACATCGGCTTCTCTCAGGGCTCGACGACGATCGTCTCTACTCTCGGTGCCATGTACTTCGTCGTCGCGGCCATCATCGGGATGGTTGTTCTCGGAGACGATGTAACATTGATGAAAATCACCGGGATCGCGTTCGCAGGTCTCAGTATCGTCTTAATCACTCGATAGACTGGCTTTATTTGATCGTATCTCTGTGCAGGGGTTTG
This sequence comes from Halopenitus sp., assembly GCA_042219525.1. Classification (GTDB taxonomy): domain Archaea; phylum Halobacteriota; class Halobacteria; order Halobacteriales; family Haloferacaceae; genus JBDGPU01. Next base: position 15,152 of record JBDGPU010000101.1, on the reverse strand, counting down.
CGCGGCTATCAGGTTCCTCTGTAGTGACCGATCCGAGAGGATCAGTCTCGGCCATCACCACTGCATAACCAAACCGGGTTTCAGCTACAGATCCACTGATCAGCAGAACCAACGCGGGAGGAGGTTAGAAGTCTGGCGCCTTCTCGCCGGCCTCTATCGTCGTCTCCAGCCAGTTCTCCTCGGGCGGAAGCGGGCAGGAGAACGTCTCGCTGTACGCACAGAAGGGGCTGTACGCGAGGTTGAAATCGATGGTGACCGTGGCACCGTCCGCCAGTTCCTCCTCGGGTTCGAGCTCGATGTAGCGACCCTCGTGGTACGTCTGCTGGCCTGTCGTCTTGTCGCGGAAGGGGACGAAAATGGTCTCGCCCTCGTCGTGTTCCTGCTGGTAGCCGGCGAGCGTGTACTCCTCGCCGTCGAGTTCGAACTCGAAGGTGACGACGCGGAGGTAGCGCACGGGCGCGCTCGCGGTCGTCTCCATCTCGACGGGCTCGGGGTCGTCGTGGACGCGGACGGTCGCCTCGACGCGGTAGTCCTCGTCGGGCTCGAAGTAGTCGAGGCCCTCGAAGGAATCGCGGTGCTCCGGCGCGATCGGCGACTGCGGGTGTTCGGCGAAGAACTCGTCCTTCTCTGCGCGGTTGGCTTCCAGTCGCTCGGTGTACTCGCTCATGTCGCTTCCTTCACGCGCCAGGGGTTTCAGCGGCCCGGTCCCGACAGCGTGCGGCGGCAGTCCGTCGCGGTCGACGCCAGATCGTCGCCGTCGGCGCCGGAACGTCGCCATCGACGCCAGACCGTCGCGGTCGACGCCAGCTTGTCGCCATCGACGCCAGCCCGTCGCGGTCGACGCCAGCTTGTCGCCATCGACGCCACCCATTATGTCACTCCGGACCGTAGCGCGCTGCGTGAGCGGACCACTGGGCGACGGATCCGTGCTCCGGCGGTCGATCGCGACGGTCCGGCGGAATCGAGACCGGCTCGTCGTCGACGCCGCCGTCCTCCTGTCGTGGATCGTCGTCTCCGCGGCGCTGTTCCGGTGGTTGACGCTGCCACAGTGGCTCCACTATCTCGTCCTGTTCGGCGGCGTGGTCGTCTACAGCAAGATCACCAGGGGCTGGGATCAGGCTGGGTAGCGTCCGCGATCACACGGGCAACGGCGTGTGCCGTAACAGCGGGACGGCTATCGCGACCAGCCAGAGGAGGACCCCCAGGCGAAGCTGTCGCAGTCGGTCGGGTTCGCTCCGCCGAAGCCGGGTGGCGCCGACGGCAATCAGCCCCAGCGCGACCGCCAGCGTTCCACGGTGGACGAGCAGGTCCAGCGGGAGCTGCGCAACGCCGAGGTACGTGTAGTCGACGAGCAGCCCGGTGAGAAAGCCGAGCGATGCACCGGCGAACGACCGCGCACGGTCGAGCGGGCGCGCGAGCCACGCAGTCGCCACTGGGAGCCCGACGTAGAGAATCGGAGCCAACGCCGCCGCGACGGGTTTTGGGGGCAATCCGAGCGAGCGCTCGATGGCAATGCCGGTCATTCGAGCTGATAGCAACAGCGTGACGATCACTCCACCGAGCAGGAGCGTTCGCGCGTCGTCGCTGCGGAACTCCCGACGAAGCGTCCCCGAGACGTCGGCGAGTCGGCTGTCAACAGCGCCGACGACGCCCACTGCCCCGACGAGCGCGAGGAGCACGACGGACGCGACTCCCGTCCGCGGTAGTGGGCTCGTCGGCAGCGACTCCGGTGTCGACTCGGCGGTCGAAACCGTCCGGACCGTCGCCTCGGCTCCCCGGAAGTCGACGACGGTCACCCAGTGGTCGAAGTCGACCGCGTCGGCGTCGCTCACGGGCACTCGGGTGATGGTCTGCGTGCCACGTTCGTCGACGAACTCGCGCTCGACGTACACCTGCGAATTGGCCGTGCCGGTGACGACGTGGCGACCGCTGAACCAGTCCCAGTACTCCTGATGGGCCTGTAGCGCAGTCCAGTTCGCGTCCCCAGCCGGCGCGGTGTACGCCCGGACGTGGTGCCGGCTCCCCAGGTAGTCGCCGTCGTGGACCTGGTACGTCTCCGCGAGCCACGCGCCGCCGTCGCCGGTCGCGAGGTGGACCCAGCGACGCGAACCGTCCGCCATTTCCCAGTCGATCCGCGTCGCGTCCGTTGGCTCGCCGGCCTCGACTCCCTCGTCCGGTGCAACGCCTCGCTCGTCGGTGGCCGTCGCGTTCCAGTTCCCCTCGCTGCGCCGGAGGAACAGCTCGCGGACGGCGTCGGGGTTCCCGTACACGACGACGTTGAGCGCGAGAGTCCGCCGCTCGAACGACCGGGTTGGCGTCGTGTAGAGCCAGAGCTGGCGGTCGGAGTCCTCCAGCGAGACGACCCTCGTCGGCTGCGCCGGCTCGTTGGCGCCGGTCTCCGCGACGGCGACGGAGCCGGCCGTCCCCGCCACGAGGACGACCGCGAGGACCAGCACCGCCGTCAGGGGCCGAACGTCGACAGCCATTGTCCGGCGTTTGGGGGACAGCGGCATATAACTGGTCGCTGTTACCCCCACTCTGAGTACGGCAGGAGAGGGGATCCACGACCGTCGCGATTCCCACGCGGCGCGGGCTGTCGAACGCCATAAGTGGATACGCGTCCGACGTCCAGTAATGAGTCTCCGTCCTCCGTGGCTCACGTTCCGGCGTTACGCGGCGGCAACGACGTCGATGACGCTGGTGTTGGTCGGCCTGGGGATCTACACCGCAGCGACGGGCTCCGGGCTCGCGTGCGAGGCCCAGTGGCCGCTCTGCTCGAACCAGCTGATCCCGAAGCTGACGATCAATCCGGACTTCCTCGAGTGGTTCCACCGCGTCTGGGCGATGATTACCGGCTTCCTGATGCTGGGCCTCGCGTGCTGGGCCTGGCTCGGGGATCGGAGCCGGCGCGTTCGGCTCGCCGCGACGCTCGCCGTCGTCGTCCTCCCGCTGCAGATCACCGTCGGGGCGATCACGGTGACGATCGGCGGGATGATTCAGGGTGGCTACTCCGCGCCGACGCACGCGGCCCACCTGATCGTCGCGCTCGTCATCTTCACGCTGTTGAGTCTGACGACGCTGTACGCCGGCCTCGATGGCGACGGACGGCGACGAGTCGCGAGCGACGCGACGGCGCTACTCAGGCGCGCGTTCGCCGTCGCCACCGGGCTGCTCCTCGTTTCCGCCACGTTGAACCGCGCGGTCCCGTACGTCACCTACTCGCCGGGCGCGCAGGCCTGGTTCTACGGGCTCGCGCTCGCGGCCCACTTCGCGTTGCTGGCGACGGTCGTCGTCGGCCTCGAGGCCGACAGAACCCGCCCGGCGGCGGTCGGCGGCCTCGCACTCAGTGCGCTGTTCGCGACGATGCTGCTCGGCCGCGACCTGGTCCTGTACACGGCCGTCTGGGAGACGGTCAACCGGATCACCCTCGTCGTCGCCATTCTCGCCGCAGTCGGTGGGTTCTGGCTCGTCACGCGCGGCGACAGTGGCGACGTGGCAGCGACGACGGTCCGCGGGGATTGAGGGTCGGCGTCGCCGTCAGTGCGGAAAGTTCGGCGTCGCCGTCGCTGAGGACGGTTCGGCGTCGCCGTCAGTGCGGAAAGTTCGGCGTTGCCGTCAGTGCGGAAAGTTCGGCGTCGCCGTCGCTGAGGACGGTTCGGCGTCAATGTGGATAGCAGTCGGAAGCCGCCGTCGACGAGATACCGTCGAGACCTGCTGGGAGACCGCGTCATGAGAACGACGTCGGTCCGCGATCCGGGCAGCTTACCGCCGAGCTAGTGAGGGAGTCCCAACCCTCACGGCGGCTCGGAAAACGCTCGTTCACTCGTTTTGCAAAGAAAGATTGAAACAGCTACTGGGCGAGAAGACAATATATGACTCGTGAGTTTACGTCCGACGTCAGCCGTCGTACGTACCTGAAGCTGACCGGAGCATCGAGCGTCGCGGGCCTGTCCGCGACCGCCGGCTGTATCGGCGGCGGCGAGAAGAAGACGATTACCCCCGGCACGGCGCCGGGCTTCCCGCCGTTCGAGATGAAGAAGGACGGCGAACTGGTCGGGTTCGACATCGACCTCCTCGAAGCGGTCGTCGCGGAAACCGACTACACGATCGACAAGTGGGAGGAATTCGAGTTCAGTTCGCTCATTCCGGCGCTGACGAACAAGCGCATCGACACGATCGCCGCCGCGATGACGATCACCGAGGAACGGCAACAGAAGATCGCCTTCTCGGACCCCTACTGGAAGTCCAACCAGGCCGTGCTCGTGCGTGAGGGCGGCGATTTCCAGCCCGGGGACTGGCCCGACTTCGAGGGGAAGACCGTGGGTGCCCAGTCCGGGACGACCGGGGCCGGCGTCATCGAAAAGCAGCTGGTCAAGCCGGGGATCATCTCGAAGAGCGACTTCTCCACGTACGGCTCCTACGTCCTCGCGGTCGAGGACCTCGAGAACGGGAACATCGATGCCATCGTCATCGACCAGCCGGTGGCGAAGACGTTCGCCGCCAACCGCGAGGTCGAGGTGGCGTTCATCCACAAGACCGGCGAGCAGTTCGGCTTCGGCCTCCGGCAGAACGAGCCCGAACTCCAGACGGCGCTGAACCAGGGCCTCGCGACGGTGAAGGACAACGGCACGTACGAGGACCTCAAGAAGAAGTGGTTCAGCAAGTAACATGGAGGCGGTCGCGGCCGTCCCGGCGGCTCTCGTCGCCACCGTCGTCGACGTCGCCGGACTCCTCGCGAGCGACTGGGCGTTCGTCTTCGACAACGCCGGCTACCTGCTGGAAGGCGCCGCGCTCACCGTCGGGCTGACGATCGCGTCGCTGCTCGTCGGCTTCGTCGTCGGCTTCCCGGCGGGCGCCGTCGAGGTGTACGGCGGGACCTGGAGCAAGCGCGCCGTCGAAACCGTGGGTGTCGTGCTCCGCGGGACGCCGCTCGTCGTCATCCTCGTGATCATGTACTTCGTCATCGGGGTGCCGTCGGTCGGAATGGGCGTGGCGACGCTCTCGGGCGCCGTCACCTCGGCGATCCTCGGGTTGGGGCTCCGAAGCGCGGCCTACCAGTCACAGATCTTCCGCGCGTCGCTCCAGAGCATCGACGAGGGGCAGCTTGAGGCTGGCCGCGCACTCGGTATGAGTCAGTTCGAAGCTGTGCGGTACGTCGCCGTCCCGCAGGCGCTTCGGCGCTCAGTTCCGGGGTTTCAAAACGAGATGACCATCGTGCTGAAAGACACCAGCATCGTCTTCGCGATCGGGCTCGCGGAACTGCTCACGCGGAGCTACGACCTCTTCGTCGCGCGGACGACCGCCGTCCTCGAAGTGATCATCTTCATCAGTGCAATCTACTTCGTCCTCACCTTCACGACGAATCGGGCGCTCGACCACCTCGAATCGTACTACGCGATCCCCAGTGGTGAACAGACGTGACTGACGGAACCGACTCAACCGACGCGGACGACGTTGCCGGCGCGGGCAACGCAGTCGACGAAAGCAACGCATCCGCTGCGGCCGACGACGAAATTCTCAGCGTCGAGGACGTCTCGAAATGGTACGGCGAGGAGAAGGTGCTCGAAAACGTGAGCTTCGAGATGGACCGAGGGGACGTCACGTTCCTCATCGGTCCGTCCGGCAGCGGGAAGTCGACGATGCTCCGCTGTGTCAACCGCCTCGCCGAGGCCCAGGAGGGCCACATCTACCTCGACGGCCAGAAGATCACGGAGCTCGACGTGAACGAGCTCCGGCGCGACGTCGGGATGGTGTTCCAGGACTTCAACCTCTTTGCCCACCTCACGGCACTGGAGAACGTCGCGATCGGTCCCAAGCGAGTGCTCGGGCTCGACGAGGAGGCGGCCCGCGAGCGGGCCCGTGCCCAGCTCGAACAGGTCGGCCTCTCCCCGCAGGCCGACTCCTATCCGGCGGAACTCTCCGGCGGGCAGAAACAGCGCGTCGGCATCGCCCGCGCGCTGGCGATGGACCCGAAGCTCCTCCTGTTCGACGAGCCGACGAGCGCGCTCGACCCCGAACTCGTCGGCGAGGTGCTGGAGGTCATGCGCGACCTCGTCGAGGAGGGGATGACGATGCTCGTCGTCACCCACGAGATGAGCTTCGCCCGGTCGGTCGCCGACGAGATCGTCTTCCTCGACGACGGGAGCGTCGTCGAGCGCGGCCCGCCCGAACAGCTGTTCGAACACCCCGAGCAGGAGCGCACGGAGCGCTTCCTCGAACGCATCACGGACGCCCACGACTGATGGCGAGTGCAACGCGTCCCGCGAGCGTCCGCGGCGAGGTCGAGGAACGAACGCCGACGGCGGGAGCGACGCTTCTGTATCTCACGGGCGCCGTGTTCTGGAGCTGGCTGCTGTTCCGCTGGGTGAACCGGTGGCTCGGCGGCGTGTTTCTGCCCGTGGGAAAGCCGCTGCTCGCCATGGAAACGGTCTCCGGAGCGCTCGCCGGGGTCCCGGGTCTGGCTGCCTACGCCGACGCCATCGGCTTCACCGCCTCCATCCTGCCGACGCTGGCGGATGGCCTCCTGTTGACGGTCGCTATCACGGTCCTGAGTCTGATCGGCGGCTTCTTCATCGCGGTCCCGCTGGCGGTCGCTCGCGTGTACGGCCACTACACCAGCTACGTCTCGCTGGCGTACACCGAGCTTCTGCGGGGGACGCCGCTGCTGGCCCAGCTGTTCGTGCTCCACTTCGGGCTCGACGTCGGGCAGTACGTCCCGGCGTTCGCGGTCGGACTCTTCTCCAGGACCGTCGTCTGGGTCGCCATCTTCGGGTTCATCCTCAACGGCGCGGCCTACCAGGCCGAGTACTTCCGCGGCGCCATCGAGAGCGTCGGCGAGGGGCAGATCACCGCCGGGCGGGCCATCGGCCTGTCGAAGATCGAGACGATCTACTACGTCGTTCTCCCACAGGGGCTTCGCTACGCGATCCCTTCGTGGACCAACGAGTTCGTCTACCTCATCAAGTACTCGTCGCTGGCGGCGTTCATCACGGTCCCGGAGCTGTACTACCTGGCGTTCAACGTCGCGAGCGAGACGTTCCGCTACACGACGATCTTCCTCGTCACCGGCGTCTGCTACCTCGCGCTGGTCATCACCGCGACGAAGATCATGGGACGCGTGGAGAGCGCCGTCGCCATTCCAGGTATCGGCAACGTCGAAGGTCGGGAGTGAGCCGGCGAGTCGGCCTTTCGACGAAGCTTAAAACTCCGTGACGACCTCGACGCCGGCCGTCGAGTAGTCGTCCATCGCAGCCAGCCGGTCCGACACGTCCGAAAGCGACAGCTCCCGCGTGACGAGCGCGCCGGGGTCGAGATCCGTCGCCTCGATCAGCTCGAAGAGGTTCTCGTAATCGGTCTGGGGCATCCCGCGGGAGCCGTGGACGGACAGCTCCATGTGGGCGATGCGGTCGGTCGGGAGCGAGACCTCGCCGCGCTCTTCGTCGGTGGTCAGCCCGACCTGGACGTGGTCGCCGCGGAGCGCGAGACACCGGACGGAGTTGCGGCACGTCTCCGCGATGCCGAGCGCGTCGATGGAGACGTCGACGCCGCCGTCGGTCGCGATCTTGATCGCCTTCACGACGCGCTCCTCCTCGGGGTTCACCGTCAGCTGCGCGCCGAGGTCGGTCGCGCGCTCGAGCGCGTCCTCGTCGACGTCGACGGCGATGACCCGCGCGCCGAGGGCGTCAGCGAGCTGGACCGCGGAAAGCCCGACGCCGCCGCACCCGTGGACCGCGACCCAGTCGCCGCCCGTGACCTGCCCGCGGTTCACCAGCGCGTTGTAGGCGGTCATGTACCGGCAGCCGAGCGCCGCGGCGTCGCGCGGGGAGAGGAACTCGGGGAGTTCGACGAGGTTGTAGTCGGCGTCCGGCACGGCGACCTGCTCGGCGAACGCGCCCTGGGCGTCGGGTTCGAAGCCGAGCGCGAGTCCGTTCGGACAGACGTTCCCGTGGCCCGTCCGGCACTGGTGGCAGGTCCCGTCGCCCAGCGAGAAGGGGACGACGACGCGGTCGCCCGCCTCGATGCGCTCGACATTCTCCCCGACGGCTGTGACCGTGCCGGCCGGCTCGTGGCCCAGCGTCTGGCCTTCCGGGACAGCGTCGCCAGCCCACTCGCCGTGGCCCTTCCAGGCGTGCCAGTCGCTGCGGCAGACGCCGCAGGCTTCGACGTCGATGACGGCCCCGTCCGGGCCCGGCTCCGGTTCCGGGACGTCCTGGATCTCGAGCGGTTCCTCGTGCTCGGTCAGCACGGCTGCTTGCATGGGTATAGGGGACGACGGGAGGGGCAAAAGTGCGTGGGTCCCGGCCATGTTGAAAGCGGCGTGGATGTCGATGTGGGGTATATACTCGGGTGGTCGTCGCGGTCGACACCACTCAGCATGCCCAGAAAGACCCAGCCGCTGAGGCAGTCGCTTTCCGCGTCGTTTGATCGGTTGTCGTCGTGGGTGACACCACTCAGCATGCCCAGAAAGACCCAGCCGCCTAGGCGGTCGCTTTCTGCGTGGTTTGATCGGTTGTCGTCGTGGGTGACACCACTCAGCATGCTTCGAAAGCCCCAGCCGCTGAGACGGTCGCGCTGCTCGCTGCGCTCCTCACCCGGCTCGCTCACTGCGTTCGCTCGCCGGGCTGCGGTGCTACCGTCGCAGGGCGTCGCGCTCAGCGGCTGCCCCTTTCAGTCCCGCCCGGGAGTGGTGGCCGGGCGTCGCTCGCGCCGGCTGTCCGGCGTGCGGTGCGGGGTGGTCGGCGCGCGCGAGCAACGCGTGCGAGGGAGGGCGGGGCGCGCCGCGGGTTGCGGTGCCGTGCCGGCGCGCCCCGTCCGAGGCTGGGGAGGACTGAGGAATGTGGTTACGTTGCGGTCGCGGTCGCGGTTGCTGTTGCGGTCACGGACCTGGCGGACTGAAAGGGCGCGGCCGGTCGCGATGTAACGGAGTCGTTGAGCTACCCCTATCTGGACCGGGCGGTGCTGAGAGGTCCAGATATGTCGCTCAACGACCGCGAGCGGCCGAGGGCTTTCTGGGTGTTTGCGGTGCTGTCAAGCACAGCAGCGTCTGCATCTTTAGATATCATTTATAAGCAAGAGCGGCCGAGGGCTTTCTGGGTGTTTGCGGTGCTGTCGAGAGCAAGACCGTATCACCTGTATAAACTCCTTATAAACTCCACATCAACTCCTCAGCCGGATCCAGTCTGCTATCCGCACAACGAGACGACGAGTCAGAAGTAAGAGATCCGAGCCAATACCGGCAACTTACTAACTAATATATAATAACTCAATAATATATACTATTCATACAAGCTAATAGGATCGAAATAATTAAAGTGTATCCACTGAAGCAACGACCATGCCACACGATGGCACTTCCGACGTAAGTCGACGTAGAGTACTCCAGCTCACTGGCAGCGCGGTTGGGATGAGTGCAGTCGGCGGGGTGGCCACCGCGTCGCCCGGTCGTGATTCCGGGCCGAAATCGAACGAGGTGCTGGTTGGCGTCTCCGCGGGGGCGGGCCAACCCTCGGACGTCGTCGCGCAGTACACGCCGAGTGATGCGGAGGTCGTCCACGAGAACGACACGCTCCGGTATGTCGCGGTCGCGTTCCCGGAGGACAGCGAGGCGGCCCAACAGGGGTTCATCGAGACGGTCACCGAGCACGGGCCGATCAAGTACGCGGAGGAGAACGGCACCTACGAGGCACTGTACACGCCGAACGACCCGAAGTTCGACAACCAGTACGCGCCCCAGCAAGTCAACGCCGACGACGCATGGGACACGACGCTCGGGTCGTCGAGCATCATGGTCGCCGTCGTCGACACCGGTATCCAGTACGACCACTCGGACCTCGACGGCAACATGTCGAGCGCCGACTCGAACCACGGGCAGGACTTCGTCGACAACGACGAGGATCCGTATCCGGACGTCCTCAGCGACGAGTACCACGGCACCCACGTCGCCGGCATCGCGGCCGGCGAGACCGACAACGGCGAGGGTATCGCCGGGACCAGCGAGTCCTCGATCCTTTCGTGTCGCGCGCTCGACGAGAGCGGCTCCGGCTCGTTCTCGGGGATCGCCGACGCGATCGAGTACGCGACCGACCAGGGCGCGGACGTGATCAACCTCTCGCTCGGTGGCTCCAGCGGCTCCTCGACGCTCAAAAATGCCGTCGAATATGCGTATAACAATGGCGTCTACCTCGCCGCGGCCGCCGGCAACGACGGCCCCTGTTCGGACTGCGTGGGGTATCCGGCGAAGTACAGCGAGTGCGTCGCGGTCTCGGCTCTCGACAAAGACGAGACGCTGGCCTCCTACTCCAGCACTGGCCCGGAGGTCGAACTCGCGGCCCCGGGGACTGACGTCCTCTCGACGACGACGACCGACCGCGGCAGCTACGAGAAGCTCTCCGGGACGTCGATGGCGACGCCCGTCGTCTCCGGCGTCGCCGGCCTCGCGCTGGACCAGTGGAGTCTCTCGAACACCGACCTCCGGAACCACCTCAACGACACCGCCGTCGACGTCGGCCTCGCGTCCAACGAGCAGGGGAACGGCCGGGTCGACGCCTACAACGCGGTCACGACGGACCCATCTGGGTCCTGTGGCAGCACCTCCACCAGCTCGTCCGTCTCCGACTCGCTGAGCGACTACACGGACAGCGACTGCTACTACTACAACTGGGAGTACAGCTCGCCGTGTCAGGTCGTCGTCGAGCTCGACGGCCCAAGCGACGCCGACTTCGACCTCTACGTCAACGAGGGCACGGGTGACTGCCCGACGACCAGCAGCTACACGCACCGCTCCATTTCCACGGACAGCCAGGAAAAGATCGTCATCGACAACCCGGACACGTCGGCCCCGCTGTATATGCTCGCCGACTCCTACAGCGGAAGCGGCAGCTACACGCTGACGATCACGGAGAAGACGACCTGATACCGCGGACAGTCGCGACGAGCAGCTGACCGCTCAGACGAAGTCGCCGAGGCCAGCCTGATCGTCATCTTCCTCCGCGCTCTCGGCTTTCGCAACTTCTTCAGACCCCGAATTCTCGTCAGTTCCGCTGCTCCCGCCGCTGCCACCACCGAGCGTCGACTGCGAGTCGTCGCTCGCATCTCCGCCGTTGGCGACGGCTCCGTCGTCGCCGCCAGCGGCTGCTGCGCCACCGTCGCCGGCGTCCGTCGCGTCAGCGTCGCCGTCGACCGGCTCACGGTTCGGAACCCCGGCAAACGCGCCCTCGGCGTGCTCCTCGACGCGCTCGTCGCGGAGTTCCTGGGCGTCCTCGACGATGCCCTCGACCTTGTTCGTCGTCTCGCCGGAGCCCGTGATGAAGGAGACCGCGGCTTCGTCGAGGTCGTAGGCGGCGGTCATCGCCACCGTGAGGTCGCGCGGCTTGCAGTGGTGGGTCATCGCCGCGAGGAACGGCAGGATCTCGATGCGTGCGGTCTTCATGCTGCAGCCCTCGCTGGTCGCGACCTTCCGGACGACCTCGTCGGCCGTCTCGTCCGATGATGGCCAGAACTGGGGGCGCCCCCAGCGCGTCCAGCCACCCTTCTCACCGTCGCGGGCGGCGGCGACGCCGGCCGCCGCGTTGTCGCTGGCGTAGCGCCAGTAGGAGTACTCCTGGGAGGCGCGGACGCGACCCAGCCAGACGTCGGCGTTCGCGAGGAAGTCGTACGCGCGGGTGGCCTCCTCGGCGTCGTAGACCTTCAGCATGTTGTCCTCGATCCACTTCGTCAGGTCGTCGGGCGTCTCGTCGACCGAGTAGGCGGACTGGAGCGCTGCCTCTGCGCCCTGCTCTTTCAGGACCGCGTCGAGGAACGGGAAGATGCCCATCGATTGGTCACGGTCGCCGGTGACGACGTCGTCGAGCTCCACCCTGCTCCGGCCCTCCGCGATCGCCTGCAGGTCGTTGACGGCACCGCGGAGGTCGCCCTTGTTGCGCTCGGCGATGCGCTGGAGGGCGTCGGACTCGAACTCGACGTCCTCGCGCCGGCAGATGTCGCGGAGGACCGGCACGATGGAGCGCGCCGATACGTCGCGGAACTCGATCTCCTGGCAGGCGTTCCGGAGCCCGCGGGACATCTCGTAGTAGTCGTTGGCGATGAGCACGATGGGCTGGCCCGAGTCCTTCACGAGCTTCGTGATCGCGGAGGCGCCGCCGCGGTCGTAGTTGCCGTGGATGTTGTCCGCCTCGTCGAGGATGACGAGCTGGCGGGAGGCAGTGTCGCCACCGTCCGAGCCGGCGCCGCCCGCGCTCCCCTGCAGCGTCGCGTTCTTCGCCGCCCGGCCCGCGAACCGCTCGATGACGTCGGCTGTGCGCTGGTCGGACGCGTTGAGCTCGACCGTTGCCCACCCCTCGTCGTTCGCGAGCGCGTGGGCGGCGCTCGTCTTCCCGATGCCGGGGCTCCCGTAGAGCACGACCGCCTCGTGGTGCTCGTCCCACGAGTCGGCCCATTCCGCGAGCTGCTCGGCCGCCTTGTCGTTGCCGCGCAGCTCCGAGAGCGTCTCCGGTCGGTACTTCTCCGTCCAATCGGCCATTACTACTCCGTAGGAGTGAGCCGCGTTTAGTGATTGCGGAGCGCGCCGTCAGGGTACGTCCAGCGTCCCGCCGCAGTCCGGGCAGACGAAGTCGGCGTCGGGGTCGCCGTCGCCGCCGCGAGCGATCCGCATGTCGTCGCGACCGCACTCCGGACAGGAGACGTCGTGGTCGTCGAGCACCGGGATCCGCGAGATTCGGACGACGTCGCTGTCGCGTGGCGCCCCGAGCGCGATCGCGACGACCGGTTCCTCGCCGGCGTTGCGACCGGACTGGAACTCGCCCGGCGCGAAGCGGATCGCCTCGCCCGCGGCGACCGCAACGTCGACCGCGTCCTCGCCCGCCCCGTCGACGGCGGTGGTCTCGAACGTCGCAGTCCCCTCGAGGACGAGGAACACCTCCTCCTGATCCATGTGAGTGTGCAGCGAGCCGCTGAACCGCTCGCCCGGTTCCAGAACGTATCGCGAGATGGCGACGTTCGAGGCGTTCAGCTGGTCCGTCAGGTCCCGTCGGTCCGCGTGGAGTTCGGCGTCGTACGGGTCGGGGTCGACGTCGTCGATGGCGACTTTGCGCATGGGGGTTACTGCGTAAGCCGTCACAAAAAGTACTCCCCGCGTACCGTGCCCTGACAGCGACACGCACGGCGACACAAAGCGTATTACCCTCGCCGCTGGTGCGCTTAGCATGCCAGGCCCACGAGTCACGCGGGGCGAGCGCGTCTCCCTTCGCACGCTCGAAGTCGAGGACGTCCCGTTCCACCAGCGCGGGTGTACCAACCCCGAAATTCGGTACCCGATCGGAAACCCCGTCCGGAATCAGGAGCAGTTCGACATCGCCGAGGACGACGGCAGCGATAACTTCGTCGTCTGTCTCGACGGCGACGATGCGGGGCCGGGTGACCCGGCCCTCGATCAGGTTCAGCGAATCGGCATGGTCCACGTCGACGACGTCGACTGGCGCCGACCGGACCTCGCCTACTGGATCGCGCCCGAGTTCCAGGGCGACGGCTACGGTGCGGAAGCGGTCGAGCTGCTCATCGACTACGTCTTCCGGACCTACGCGCACCCGGCCGTCGGTGCCGTCGCGTACGACTTCAACGACGCCTCCCGCGGCCTCCTGGAGTCGCTGGGGTTCTCGGAGGAGGGGTGCATCCGCCGGGATCGCTTCATCGACGGCGAGTACATCGACCGGATCGAGTACGGCCTGCTCCGCGAGGAGTGGGAGTAACCGTAAGTCACCTCGAAGCCCGCCGTACGCGGTGACGCCGGGGCCGGGTGGCCGGCGACACGACCGGCGGCGAGTGGTTACTCCAGGTCCGCCGTCGCAATTTCCGCGCCGCATTCCTGGCAGGTGACGGTGATGTCGATCTCCTGGTTCTCCCAGTCGCCGGCGCCGTCCTTACCGCAGGTCCAGCGCGTCTCCGTCCCGCACGTCTCACAGTCCAGCATGGCGTCGAGTTCGGCCCATTCGTGCCGGTGTCCAGGTGCGGAGACGGCCAGCCCGACGACCTCGTCGTCGCTCGCGTTGCGCCCGGTCTGGAACTCGCCCGGCGCGAAGTGAATGACCTCCCCTGCTTCGACCTCGATCGCTTCCCGCTCCGCCTGCTTCTGGCCGACCTGGAAAGTGGCCGTTCCAGAGATGACGTAGAACAGCTCCTCCTGGTCGTTGTGGGTGTGGAGCCCGGCGGAGAAGGCCTCGCCTGGGTTCAGTTCGTAGTGCGTGATCGCGACGTCCTCGGCGCCGACGGCACCGGTGATGGACTTTCGAACGGTGTTCGCGCCCATCGGGTTCGGGATGGTATCCACGTCGTCGAGACTCGATTTCTTCATTATTTATCGTGTACTTTCGGTGCGTATAGTTCTACCTCAAAAGTGAGTGACTGCCAGTGAGGAAGAAACTGCACCGTGCTGTCGCGCTAGCTCGGGCGTAAACGAGGTGTGAATGCCGTCGCGACGCCCGTCAGGGTTCGGCAGCCGCTTCCGCCGCCGTCACCGTGGCGATCATGGACCAGCTATCGTCCTCCGGTTCCTTCCGTCCGAGCAGGATCCGGTCGTTGTCCTCGCTGCTGACGAGCCGATAGTCGGCCGCGTCGCTCTCGCGAGTGCCCTCGCCCCGGAACTCCTGCTGGAAGAACTCCGTCGAGGAAAAGTGGAAGACGCCGGTTTCGTCGTGGTCCAGCGTGAGTTTCACCGGTTTCGGTTGGACGTTGTGGATTCGCTTCGCGACGGGGTGCAGATCGGCCATGCGTCAGGGTTGTTCCGGGTTTGGTTAAACTGCGCTGGTTTGGTGACTGAGGACGGTTTGGGGCCGTTAGTTTGGAATGAATTAGCTTCTCGGATTACAAGGCGGTTCTACAAGCATCAAGACACTCAGTATCCTCCACTCGCTATGCGTGGGTTCGGGGCAGGTGATACGGGCTTGCCCTCGATAGCACCGCAAACACCAGGAAAGCTCTCGGCCGCTCTTACTTATAAACTGTATTTAAAGATGCAGTCGCTGTTGCACTTGCCAGCAACGCAGACACCTCGAAAGCCCTCGGCTGCTCTTACTTATAAACTGTATTTAAAGATGCAGTCGCTGTTGCACTTGCCAGCAACGCAGACACCTCGAAAGCCCTCGGCTGCTCTTACTTATAAA
>JBDGPU010000207.1:25475-25578 GCA_042219525.1 Halopenitus sp. | reverse complement strand
CCACCCAGGAGTGGTGGCCGGAGCGTCGCTTGCGGCGGTCACAGGGCCAACGCCGTACGCCGGACGGCCGGCGCGCGGCGAAGTTGCGGTTGGGGTGCTGTCG
>JBDGPU010000207.1:0-25375 GCA_042219525.1 Halopenitus sp. | reverse complement strand
CTGTCGCGGTTGGGGTGCTGTCGCTGTCGCGGTTGGGGTGCTGTCGCTGTCGCGGTTGGGGTGCTGTCGCTGTCGCGGCCCTGGCGGACTGAAAGGGCGATGGCCGGTCGCGCCGAAGGGGAGTCGCTGAGACAGGCACTATCTGGACCGGGCGGTGCGGAGAGGTCCAGATATCCTGCTTCGCGAGAAATCGAAGATTTCTCGGAGCCCGAAAATCTGCGATTTTCGAGACAGCGACCGCGAGCGGCCGAGGGCTTTCGAGGAGTCTGCGGTGCTGTCAAGTGCAGCAGCGTCTGCGCCTTTAGATACGGTTTATAAGTAAGGGCGGCCGAGGGCTTTCGAGGAGTCTGCGGTGCTGTCAAGTGCAGCAGCGTCTGCGCCTTTAGATACGGTTTATAAGTAAGGGCGGCCGAGGGCTTTCGAGGAGCCTGCGTTGCTGTCAAGTGCAACTTCGTATCATCTGGCCAAATCTACACAGAGCGAGCGACCGAGGGCTTTCCGGGAGTCTGCGGTACTGTCAAGTGTAGCAGCGTCTGCACCTGTCCAACCATTCGCTTATAAAGAGTGGCCGAGGGCTTTCTGTGTATCCGCGTTGCTGACAAGCACAGAAGCGCCTGCACCTTTATATACGGTTTATAAGCAAGAGCGGCCATCGACGATAACAGCACTATCCCGACCTTCCATCTATAAAGAACCGTCCCAGGAACCCCTTTCTCCTACCCCCCGTCCTCGTTCAGTCGCAGTGCCATCTCCAGTTCGAAGCTCTCGGCGTTCGTCGTCTCGAAGCCGATCTTCTTGTACAGCGCCACGGCGGCGCGGTTCCAGCGCTCGACGGTGAGCCAGACTTTCTCGATGCTCTCCTGCTGTCCGTAGCCGAGGAGCGCCTTGATCAGGTGGGTACCGATTCCTGCCTCCTGGTACTCCTGGTGGACGAAGATCGCCAGTTCGTAGGCGTCCTCGTCCGGGACGAGTGTCGCGTGGCCCGCGGCCTCGTCGCCGTGCCACGCGATGACGTTGTAGCAGTCGCCGCCGAGGATGTTGTCGAGCCAGTCGCGCACCTGCTCGGGCTGGCTCGGGGGGATCCCTTGCGCGCGGTCGGCGGGGTCGAAGTCGTCGTACATCCGCGCCAGCGCGTCGTGCTCGGCGTCGGTGCCGTCGTACGCACGGATCTCGATGGCCCGGCCGTCCTTGTCCTCGAACTCGACGGGCGGGGGCTCGAACGTGCCGGCGACCGCGTCCGGAAATCGCTCCGGAGTCATCTGACGAGCGTTACCGAGGTCGTAGCGTTCAGGATGACGAACTCCGCGATACTGCCCAGGTTGATCTTCCCCATCGGGCTCCGCTCGCCCCCGCCGAGGACGATGCCGTCGAAGTCCTCGCTCTCCGCGAGTTCGACGAGGCGGCTTCCCGGATCGCCCTCCACCCGGCGGATCGACGCGTCGAGGGCAGCTTCGGCGAGGCGCTCCTCGACGTGCTCGACGAGCTCCTCAGGGGTCCGTGGTGAGTCGGGGTTCTCGAGGACGGCGACCGTCAGGTCGTCGCCCGCGGCGACGGCGCGCTCGACCGTCTGGTCCAACGCCGCCAGCGAGTCGTCAGTGCCCCCAATGCCGAGTAGCAGTTTCATGGACGGAGGTTATGCGGCGCGGTAAAAAGGGTTGGGCGTGGCAGTGGGTTCAGAGCCCACGAACCCGGCGACGCGTGTCAATAGCGTGAGTGTCCTCTCGTCGACCGTCGAGTCGGATCGGCGGTACTTCTCTGGCGTACGGGGAGCTGCGCGATACGCACTGTGCCCGCTCGACAGCCAATCGAGGGCAAAGCCTCGGGCCTCTATTCAGCGATTTATCGGTACGTACCATCGGTCGCCGTTGCGGTGTGACGAGGCAAATAGCCGTGCGGCGCTGAGAGTAGTGCCAGCTCTCTTTGCGGTCTGTTTCAGACAGATAGAAATGCTTCAAGCCGCAAAACGCGGGCATGTCGTGGGGAGCCCAGCGATCCGGACTCGAGACGGTTCGCGAATCCAGCTATCGCACGTTCGTGCGTTCTGTTTCGTTCGTTTCTCTGGTCGTCATGTTACTAACACGGGCCCCGACAGTGTCTGCACATGGAGGTGCTGAAACCGGAGTTCTGTCACAGTGGCATGGGGTCGCCGCGATGGTTACCGGTGTCGTCGTTCTCAGCTCGTTCGTCGTCCTCAGGCGACGAAGTACCCTTTCTTCGACGATCGCAATCTACGGTGCGTTTCTCGGGATCGGGCTGATAGCAGTCGGCGGTATCATATTCGAAGGGCTATCCCCAGATCCAACGTACACAGCGAGTTCGATGCCGTTTTCTCGGTCGTGGTATCAACCGCTCGCTATCGGGCTCGGTGTCATGATTACCGGACTGAGCCTCGGTATCGGGCTGGTTCGATGGCCGACGCGACCCCGGTATATGTCCCTCGGCCTGCTGATGGGCGGCTGGGTGCTATACCCCTACCTCCTTCCTGGCCTGACTGGATACACGAATCCGATCGGCTACGCGCTAATACTCGGAACTCCCGTTCTCGCCGGCTATGTACTCTGGAAAGACGCTGGCCCGGTTATCTACACGATCCTGCAGGATCGGGTTGCCCGCAGATTCGGACTGGGCGTCGGCCTGGTTATGGCACTCTTCTTCATGTCCACGACCGGGTATATGTCCTTCTTCTGGGAGGAAGGTGACCCGCAGCAAACGACGATCGTCGTCACGTCCGTCCTCTATCAGTTAGTGATGTGGCCGACCCTCGAAGTGGTGCTTCCGGATATCCCCTTCTTCGTCGCCATCTCTCCGGGTGTCTTGATCGTCGTCGGGACGTTGAGCGCCCTAATTGGGCTGAACGCTGCAGTCATCGCCCGCTATTGGCGCGACGAAGAGAAGGCTGGTGTGACGCAGAGTACTGCCGGCACAGCCAGCATCGTTGGGGCTTGCACCTGCGGGTGCTGTGGGCCGCTCATCTCCCAGATGGCGTTCGTTGCCGCAAGCCCGGCGATCTCGGCCCCGTTATACTGGATATTCGTCGACTCCGCTTCCCCGCTCAGTTCGCTGTTCATCATCGGGAGTATCGTGTTGTTTACCGGAACCCTGATCAGTTCGATCGATTCTTCAAGGGTATCTGCACGGTCGGCGGCATTCACACCGGCGGATTAACGAACATAGTCTCGACTCGACGCCGGTTCTTCCTATCACTCGCCGAGTGACGGGATAGTCATCGTCATACTGTAGACAGATACATACCAATTGATCCCATAATATCCGGTCAGGATGTGTATCTATTGCCAGGATCCGGACGATAAAATCGTCCCGCAGGAGGAGTCTGCGGAACGGTCAAACGAAAACGATCGTTCCGACGGGCAGGAATCAACGGGGGTCTCGAGGATCCTCTCGCTGTTTACTGGAGAGTAATTACGAATCTATCAGTTCTCGCTGGCTGTTTGCGGCGATTAGCCCGCCACTGGCGCTCACGGCGATAGCTGCAGTTAACGGGTTGAAGATCCCGATAGCCAGCGTGAGAACCGCGATTCCGTTGTAGAGAAGCGCGAGAATATTGTTCTGCTTGACCCGCCGACTCGCGGCACTTGCAAGGTCAAACGCCGTTTCGACGGCGCCGATGTCGTTGTCGACGATCGTGATATCGGCCGCATCTGCGGCCAGTGCTGTGCCGCCCCCGAGCGAAATACCGAGGTCGGCCGCAGCGAGTGCTGGCGCGTCGTTTGTTCCGTCACCGACCATTGCGACCTGTCCATCCGATTTGAGCCGTCGGATGGTCGCCGTTTTACCCTCGGGCGAAACCCCGGCAAACACGTGAGTGACGTCCTCATGCTGCCTGAAGAAATCCGTCGCCTCCTCGTCATCACCGGTTAGGACGACGACCTCTGTTCCACGTTCCCCGAGGCGTCGGACGGTTTGATTCCAGCCGTCACGGGGTTCGTCACCGACGACGATAATCCCCTCAGCGGCACCGTCACGACCGACGATAACCGGAAGTCTGCCGAAGCCTCTTGCTTCCAGGGCATGCGATTCGAGCGCATCACGTACTTCCCACCCCTTCTCCTCGAAGAGGTCGAGATTGCCGACCAAGAGCTTCGTCTCGTCAACCACCCCCTCAACTCCCGTTCGATGAGTGGTGAACTCCGTCGTACGAACTGGTAGGCTCTCCTCCGGTTCGCTGTTCACTTCATCTGCAGAACTGGCAGATCCCGACGAGTCAGTCTCCCGAGCAAACGCCGCAACCATCGCATTCGCGGCCGGATGTGACGCCCGTCGTTCCAATGCTGCAGCGTCAGCCAGCAGCTCCGGTGGTGCATCTGCCTCGATAACGTCCATTTCCCCGGTCGTGAGAGTCCCTGTTTTGTCAAAGACGACCGTGTCGACCTCCCGGAGTCGTTCGAAGACCGTTTCATCAAACACGACGATACCTCGACTGAGGGCCTCTTCGAGACTCGAAGCCACTGATATCGGCGTTGCGAAGCCGAGCATCCATGGCGACGTAGTGATCAGGATGGCCAAGAATAGGAGGAACGAACCGCTGGCGCTCGAGCCTGAAACGAGGGCTGCTGTCGTACCAACTATCGCGACACCGCCGACTAACACGATGGCACGCGATGCGAGGCGATTCGCGTGTCGCTGTACGGAGTGGGTCGCACTTTGTAAATCCCAGACAGCGGTCGTAATTCGGTCAATGCTACTCGTCGCACCCTCATCAACCTGGATAAGTGCAGCCCCGTCTGTGACTATTGAGCCGCCGATAACCTCGTCACCGGGCTGCTTCCACACCGGGAGAGATTCACCCGTGACGATTCCTTCGTCGACGGAACACCCACTATCGACGAGTTCCCCGTCAACCGGAACTCGCTCACCCTCACGGACTAACACCAGATCGTCCGACGTGAGGTTCTCGACGTCGACTTCGTCCGTCGCTTCGTCTGCTGTGTATATCCGAGCCGTGTCCACTTGCGAGACGGTGAGTTCGGTGAGCCGTTCCAATGCGCGCTGCTTCACCGACGATTCGTAGAACATCGCGGCCGTCACCGCTGCTGCCACGACGATTGCGAGGTCGAAGAAGATGTCGTTCCGACCGAGGAGGATAGCGACCGTACTGTAGACGTATGCGCTTATTGCGGTTATCGCGACGAGAAGGTCGGTATTCGGCTGTCGCATCTTCAGGCTGATATATGCGCCACGTAACACTGGTAATCCGGTGAAGAAGATGATGATCCCGGTCAACACGAAGTAGAGCCGCAGGAACACGAACGCTCCCTGGCTGTCCAACTGGAAGGCCCCTTCGAAGATCTGGAATGATTCCCAATCGACGAGGGTTGCGAGGTGGGCCGGGTAGAGAACCGCTACGTACGGAACCATGAGAAATGCCCCGAAGAGGAGCCCAGCAGCGTATCGCATGTCGAGCATCTGGTCGTCACGCCGTTTTCGTATCCCGTCCATTTCCCGCGACTGTCGAGTCGTGCTCGCCGACCCCGTGGACTCCGTGGCGGCGTCCTCACGGAGATACGCCGTATATCCAAGTGTGCTCAACTCGTCACGGAGTTCGCTGTCTGAAATACGGTCCGGATCGTGTGTTATCCGTATCGTCTCCGTGACGTAGCTTGCGTCCGCATCGACTACTCCTTCTCGGGGTTCGGTGATAGATTCGAGGAAGGCTTCACAGGAAGCAGAATACATCCCGTCAATGCGAAAAAAGGACCGAACGGCCTGTTCAGCAGGTTTCGTCTCGTTTTGTGCGTCCTCGAGGGTCTCGTTAGTCGATTTTCCGGGGGTTTGACGTGGTTCTCCCTCACCGAGCGTTGCATATACGTCTCGACAGCCTGCTGAACAGAACTTTTGCCCTGATTCCGATTGTCCCGACGTTGACCCGACGTCAACGCCGCACAGAACACAGCCGTCATGCTCTGAATCATCATTCTCCACAGCTAGTCACCTCCAAGACCCGAGCAGTAATTTGAAGATCAGTTGTTAAACACATACCATATCCAGAAGCGATAGTTATTCCGGGGACGCACTGTCCGGTCAGTCATCTCGCTAACAATTACGGGATGGAGATTGAATTGACTGTCGTTATTCGACGTGGACTGTTCCAACCATCCCTGAACTCTCGTGTGGGATACAGAAGTACTCGTACGTGCCGGTCACGTCGAACGTATGTTCGTAGGTCTCTCCGGGAGCGATGAGTCCCTCGGTTATGTTGTTCCGAGCCGCTTGTTCGGAGTCGAAACCGCCACTCGCGAAGTAGGCGGCGTCGTCCGGGATCTTCTCCTCGTAGGCGGTGACTGTGTGCTCGATGTCGGTCGTGTTCTTCCAGCGAAGGGACGCACCGGCAGTGATCGTCACTGTTGCGGGCGAGAAATCCATCCCGTGCATCTCGATTGTTCGCGGAGAGCTATCTCCACCGCCCAGGCACCCGGCAGTTGCGACAGCCCCGGCTGTCACGCCGACCTTTTGGAGAAACGTCCGTCGATTAGTCTTGTGAGCCATTGATACGGAAACGAGGGGATTGCCCTATTAGAGGGCGACGAAGAGGTCAGTCACGTACATGATGGTGAAGCCGGCGAGTGCGGCCAATAGATTCGTCGCGCTCGCGACGCGGCCGTCCGCCCGCTTGACCATCTGCGTGATCTCCCAGTTGACCTGGAGGATGGCACCGATACCGAGTGCAAGGAAGAACGCGCCGACCGTCGGCGAGTACGCGAGGCTCCCGATCCATCCACCGAGGATGACTGGGGCGCCGGCGAGCAGTCCCATCGCGCCGAAGTGCCACGCCGAGGGGCGTTCCTCTCGGGCGACAGGTGCGACGACTGCCGGGCCCTCTGTGACGTTGTGGAGCATGAACCCGATAATCAGGAACGTGCCCAGCGAGACGCGTCCGAGGGCGAACGAACTCCCGATCGCGAGTCCCTCCGCGAGGTTGTGCAGGCCGATGCTCAGCGCGACGAGGTAGGCGATCCAGAGGCCGCTACTCGCGCGCTCGTCGCCGGCATCGGCGCGCCCTTCG
This sequence comes from Halopenitus sp., assembly GCA_042219525.1. GTDB lineage: Archaea > Halobacteriota > Halobacteria > Halobacteriales > Haloferacaceae > JBDGPU01. Next base: position 18,354 of record JBDGPU010000207.1, on the reverse strand, counting down.
CGCCACGCGCTCAGCGCCTGGACGAGGAACAGCGCTCCGATGATACCCAGGACGACAAGTAACATCCCATCGAACGCGCTGGGGACTTTGCCGGCAATCTTGAAGGCACTCTTCCCCGCGTCGACTGCGAGGAAGCCGAGGACGCCGGCGGCGAAGAGGAGGACTGCGTGCAAGCTACGGTCACTCATCGACTTGATATACGGGTACCACAGCATCCCGAGCAGTACGGGGATGATGCCGACGAAGAGACCGACGAGCGCCATCGTCCTGAGGAGCCCCAGGCTAAAGCCAGGCGTCTGCGTGGGAGCGACTATCGTGTGGTCGACGGTCGCCCCATTCGAGAGCACGAGTGTCGTGCTGAGGTCCCACCCCTCGGTCCAGCGGTAGGGTATCACGATCCGGGCGCTCTCCAGAGGGGCGAGCGTCCGGTCACCGCCCGACCCCTTTACCTGGAAGTTCCAGTAGGCCTCGTTCACGAGAACCTGCGAGATCGTCACCGACTGCGGGCCGTTGTTCGTCACGTGAAGGATGACCGTCTCGTCGTTCGGCAACGTTTCGTGCGTCACGGTCACGTCCGGGAGTGGTGCCCCACCTTCGACACCCGAAAGCGGCGTCGTGATGACGAACGCTCCGAGGACGAGGCCCAGCAGGAGGATCGGCAGTAGCGCGGCGACCCACCGTGGGAGCCCGAACGGTTGGGCCGTTTCAGTCGCGGACTGTACGCCGCCGTCCGTCGTCGATGGAGTGTCGTCGGTCATTTAGACCACCTCGAAGAAGCTCATCCAGCCAAGTTCAGCGAACTCCGAGACGTGGGCGTGGAACATGTACAGCCCGGGCTGGTGGTCGGAGTAGTCGAGTTCGATGATGCCGCGCTGGGCCTGTACCTGCTCGATCGTGTCCACAGTCTTGCGTGTCGGCTTCAGCATCGTGCCGTGGTCGTAGTAGTCGAAGAACTGCGAGTGCGTGTGGAACGAGTTGATGAGGTCGAACTCCGTCGCGTTCGAGAGGTAGATTCGAATGGGTTTCTGCCCGTCAACCTGAATCGGCCGGATAGTCTGACCGGGCTTCCAGTTCCCTTGCCCATCTGTTTCGCCGACGCCGTAGGCGAACGCGCGGGTATTGGCAGCGTACACCTCGTTGCCACCGTCGAAGTTGGTGTCGAAGGCGTTCATCACCATCACGAGTTCCTGTACCTCGTCGTTCTCGGGGTACTCGTGGTTCCGGCTCTTGGCCTCCGCGACGAGCTCCTTGCGGAGTTCGCGGGTCATCGGCCCCTGATAGTTGACGTAGTCGCGTGGGTTCTCCCTGACGCGTTCGGGGTCCGGGTCGACGATGATCGTTCCGTAGAGCCCGCGGTGGATGTGCTCCTTCAGCGGGAGCGAGTGACAGTGATAGAAGTGCGTGCCGGCGGGCTGGGCGATCCACTCGTAGGTGAACGACTCGCCGGTGTCGAGGACACCCGGGCCGTTCTGCGGAATCCCGTCCATCTTTGGATTGAGATTCCGGAGATGTGGATGAATCGTGTGCGCGTGGCGACCGAGGTTTTTGAACTTGACCCGGATGAGGTCACCCTCAACCGCACGGAGCGTCGGTCCGGGCACCTGACCGTTGTACGCCCACGCGGGGAATTCGATGCCCGGGGCGATGGAGATGGTCGTGTCGACGGCGGTGAGTTCGAACTCACGCACCGTCCGCCCGTTTTCCTTGTACACGCGCTGGGGGACGTTGTCCTGGCCGTCGCGTCCCGTGTTGAACGACCGCAGGAACTCGTGGGGGTCGAAGTCCATGTTTCGGTACTCGCCGACCGCACCGAAGTTCCCGTGCTCGTCCTCTTCATCGTCGTGTCCGCCGCCCGCGCTCGCCGTCGAACTCCCGAGACCGAGGGCCGCACTTCCGGCGGCACCTAGGCCTCCGAGGAACGTCCGTCGGTCGGTCAGCAACTCGGTGTCGAGGCGGTCGACGAGCCGGTTCTGCAACTCCTCGGTCTGTTCTGCTGCGCTCTCGTAGTCTATCTGTCCCATCGATCATCACCGTTGAACATTTCGATTGGTCGATTCACAACTGAGAGTTAGAGAAGTCTAAACTTATATCTGATGTTTGATGGTTTCGATAGAATCTAATCCAGGTTGTCGTGGCCGACCGCGCTCCCCCGGCTTCTCGGTCTGACTACGCAGGGAAGTCCTCGGGGCGCGCGTCGCCAGCAACCGGGCGGACGCGGATGTGTTCGAGGACATCTCGGGGGAGCGAGGCGGCTTCGTCTTCACCACGGGGTCGAATCGTGACCATCCCGAACGGTGCGACTTCGGTGACGGTGACCTCTGTTCCGGGGGTGATATTGTGCTCGGAGAGGTAGCGGAGGACGTCCGAGTCCTCGTCGTTCACCCGTTCGACCACGACGACGTCACCCTCGTCGTATTCGGTGATCGATTCGCCCCGCGCTTCCTCGACCGGGTCGAGACTCTCCTTCGGAATCGGGTCACCATGTGGATCGACATCCGGATTGTCGAGGAGTTCGGTGACGTGCTGAATGAACTTCTCGCTGATGTGGTGTTCGAGTTCGTCCGCCTCTTCGTGGACTTCGTCCCACTCGTACTCGAGGTGCTCGGTGAGGTAGGTTTCGAGGAGACGATGATGACGAATGATCTCCAAAGCGACAGCTTTGCCCTCCGAGGTCAGCCTCACGCCCTTGTACTTCTCGTAATCGATGAGGTCCCGCTCACCTAACTTCTCGATCATACTCGAAACGGTCGGTGGTTTTACCCCGAGCCGGTCGGCAATCTCAGAGGTTTTAACCTGTCCGTCAGTCCGACTCTGTAACTGGTAGATCGCCTTAAGGTAGTCCTCCATAACGGCGTTTAGTATCATTAGTCGAGTTTTAGATGAGGCTAACTATTGTATTTGCCGGTGTGAATAGTATAGAGTGGATGAGGTAAGGCCATCTTGTGCACGAGCTCCGTCATTCGGAACGCTGACACAGCTTCAATCGGCGCCGAAGACGGGTTCATCCCTTCTGATTAGTTGTATTTCTAGTGTCGGACAGCACCTTCGTAGATCTACCAGACGAGCATAAAGAAATGATTGGAAGGACGGTCTGGTGAATCTCTACGCATTGAGAACACTAGTCTCATCTTATCGGTCGGCCTCTTCGTGAACCTCGTCCCAATCGTATTCCAAGTGTTCGGTAAGCTAGGCTTCGAGAAGACGTTAATGCCAGACCATCTCTAACGCGGTAGGGGCGCCCTCCGAAGTCAGCCGAACCCCCTTATACTTCTCGTAGTCGACGAGATCGCGTTCGTCTAGTTTTTCAATCATATTTGAGACCGTCGGGGATTTTACCCCGAGCTTAGTGGCGATTTCGGGGGTCTCACCCGTCCATCAGTCTGATGCTGCAACTGGTAGATCACTTTGATGTAATCCTCCATCACAGCATTCAGTAACATTTGAGAAATTTAGGCGGGACTAACTATTGAATTTGTCGGTACAAATACAACACCGATCCGACCGAGCCACAACGCAGGAACATGCTGCCTCGCTGAGCTATCGGTCCGACTGCCAGAGCAAGGTCACGGGGCGGCCGCTGGCGACGATAGCTGGAATTTCGGTCCTTGGCGCCGGGTTGTAAGGCCGTGTCACCTACTGGAATTTCTTCGCTGACGCCAGTCCAGCCGACGAGTCGAACGCGACTGCCTTCCCACCCGTGTCGTATTTGAGCAGTCGGTCGAGGAACGCTTTCCGGACTGACTCAACGGTAGTTCACTGGTGTTCCGGGACCCGCGCATATTCGCTCATTTCGGCGGCCATGTCGATCGTCGCGTGGTCGACGTCGAACTCCTCGTGAAGCACGTCAACAGCCTGCTTTTTGAGTCTCTCTCGTTCCTCGAGCGACGCTGCGTCGTCCGTGAGATGCATAGACGCCACGCGGATCGTGCTCGACAGCTGCCAAATGTGAACGTCGCCAACGTCGACGACTCCTTCGATACCCTTCAACCGATTCTCTACTTCGTCTACGGAGACTGGGCTTCGTTGGAAGAAAATCTCACCACTCTCCCTGAGGAGTTTCACCGCGGACCAGATAATGATGACCGCGATCAGCACCGCCGTAATCGGGTCAATGAGCGTCGACCCAGTAAACTCGACGACGAGCATCGAAACGATGACAGCAACGGAGGCACCCGTGTCACCGAGGAGGTGGTAGAACGCGCCCTTCTCGTTGAGGTTCATCTCGCCACCCTGCAGGTAGTACACGGACCCGAAGTTTACGAGCAACCCGCCGGTGGCGAGTGCTGCGGTCATCATCGGATCGATTTCGACAGGGTCGAGGTAGCGTTGATAGGATTCCCAGACGAGATATCCCACCATGGGCACGAGGAGGATGCCGTTCAGAAACGCGGTGAACGGTTCGACGCGGTCCAGTCCGTACGACCAGTACTCTCCAGGCTGGGCCCGTCGAGAGACGTAGGCGGCACCGAAGGCGAGGACGTAGGCAAGGGCGTCGAACAGCATGTGGAAGGCGTCGCCTATCAGTGCCACTGATCCAAAGAGGAGACCCCCGGCGAGTTCGATAGCGAAGCCAACGAGATTGATGGCTGCGACTCCACCCAGTTTCCGGATGCTCCGTTCACCGCCGTGGTCGTGGCCCCCATCGTGGCCATATTCGGTTCCCAACCCGGATCACCTATACTGGATTTTTTGACCAGCTATGTTAAGCGTAGGGGCCTCCACGCTGCTGAGAGAACCGAAATTCTGTGTCTCGTGACAGAATGGGAGCGGATGGACGGCATGAAGTGACATCTCGCTCTGCCGGAGATCGACCGCGAAATCGACTACTGGCGACGCCAAGAATTACCGGACGGTGAGCAGGAAACAGCCCGGACACGGTAGCAGCTGTGTGTCGGCTCGTTAGCCCGGAGCCCCGCTGCCGAACAGTGTGGAGAACAGCAGCTATCCGTTCAAACCGATGATGAACCCAATTCAGAGCTCATCTGCCATTCTGGTTTCATTAGTGAGGTTACTCATAATTCCGTGCTGGTAGGTGAACCAGAGGATCAAAATGAGAACGAACGGAACTCGAAGTTCAGTGCGACCTGTGAGACAGCGGAAACGGTCGTCGGTTTGAAACCCGCATCAGCGCTGCATATAAAGCGAGTACATGATTACCGCCAGCCCGACGGCGACGAACAGGCTATTGACGAGGATACCGCTCGTGAGCGAGACGGAAAATAACTGATAAGCCACGCCTGAAATCACCGCACCAACAGTTATTATCCCAAAGCCGACCCCGAGCACACCGACCGAACGGTCACCGGACCGGCGATACGCTTTGTATGCGATGTAGGTAATTCCACATCCCAAAATGAGAATGACTGCCTTGACTGCAGCAATAGCCGTGACGGTCTCACTCATAATTCATCCCCCATCTCCGACCAAATGTTCGTGAGCTGTTCATCCGGAGTTCGAGGGGGTCGTTCGACATCGACTGACAACGCTTGATTTTCGTTCATCGAGATCGTCACATCTTCGAAATCACGTTCGTATTTACTGAGACGGCCCCCTTTCGGATTGACAGCTTCATGTTCGCGGATCAGTGATGCCGATGTAAGGAGGTCCAGCTTTCGATACAGCGTCGAGGTCGGAATGTCACAGGTGTTGGCGAGTTCTTTTGCAGTCATGGGTGCTGCGGCTTGACGGAGAATGGCCCGACAGTCGGGGTCGTCCAGCGCATCGAGGACCTCTTGTAACTTCGGAGGGTCCTCTGACGACGCTGAGTTGTCTCCCATTAGCGGATCATACGTGTGGGGCGGTGTACGATTTTCGTTTGCGTAGCGCCGTGATTGGTTCCAAGAGTTAGGCCGCAATCACTCACCTCTTGAGGTGTCGGAATCCGAACGTTCAGCGTGATTCCTTAAAGAGATTCGAAAGATGCCATCTCTAAAATTTCTCCGGGCCAACACAGGTTTCAAAGACGACTTGTGTAGCCAACACAAAAGTCGACCACTAGTCCCCTCATGACACAGTCATCTTCACGACTCTACTCGGTGGCGTCTGCGATCGGACTCACGTATAGCTCCACCCTGATTGGGGGTATGGTCGTTCTCATCACTACCACAACATTGGCCACATTCGGAATCGATGTTACGTCACGTCCGTCACTGCGACTGGTCGTGAATACGATCATGTTACAAGGAGTGACGTTCGGGGGCCTGGCTCTCCTCTATCTCAAAGTTCGTGACCTCGACTATGAGTTCGTCCAGGTCGGCGTCCCGGACAGTCGTGATGTTATCGTAACTGTTGTCGGTACTGTCACGCTGCTGAGCCTACTCTTTGCAGCATCGACGGTCATCTCATTACTCGGGATTGAGTCGGCACAGAATCAAATCATGGAAACGGGCCAGAAGAATCCCGAAGTCTTTCTGCTACTCGTTCCACTCTCGTTCCTGATAGTAGGGCCAGGCGAGGAGCTGTTGTACCGAGGGATCGTTCAGGGGACGCTCCAGGAAACGTTGAATCCTGCGAGGGCAGTCGTCTTGGCGAGTGCCCTGTTCGCTTCGATCCACCTCTTCTCGCTATCGGGGGAGGGGAAATTCATTTATATCGGTATCACATTCCTACTGGCCCTCGTACTCGGTGCAGCTTACGTGTACACTGGGAATCTCGCAGTTCCAGCGGTCATTCACGGGGCTTACAATGCGGTGCAGTTCGGTGGAGCCTATCTGGCGGCGACCGGCGGGTTTTGACAGAGCGGTCAGTCTTCAGCCCTCGATTTCAACCAAACGATAGGCAGTCATGATAAAGAGTTGCCTGCTGAACGTATGCAGTGAATGCAAATCGGAATCAATGTCCACAGAAGCCAGTCGGGGGTTCGTGAACACCGATCAAGAGTACCACCGCAGGTTACAAGCTGAGTCGCCAGCTGTGTTCTCCTCGCGTCAGGACTGATTTTGCCCACGCGATCCGTGCCGTTCAGATTCGAGTAGACCGTGTCGTTTCGCGGCTTCTATCCGGAGAACTCGCTGTACGACACACTGCCTTGATCTACGATGGTCTGGCTCTTCGGGACCTTTCCATCCGGCGGCATGCTGCCTTCAGCTGGGCCACCCGGCTCACCGACGACGATTCGACCGACCATGCCCAGAGACTTGTGTGGAATACAGAAGTAATCGTATGTTCCTGGCGTTTCGAACGTGTGTTCGTACGTCGCCCCTTTCTCGCTCAGGGTTTCGCTGTTGAACGCTTCTGCTCCTTCGGGGATCCGGGTTACCGATGCAGTGCTCGTTCCTTTCTTGTACGCCGTCGCCGAGTGACTCCCGTTCTTGATTTCGAATGTGACTGTCTCGCCTGGTTCGACGAACAGACCGATAGGGTCGAAATAATATTGGCTGCCGTCGGTGACCATCATGACCGTATTCGAGTCCGCGGAACCATCGGCCGTTTCCTGTGTCTTGGTAGCCGTCGGTGCAGCACCACTCTCGCCGTCTTCGCTCCCGCCCGTACAGCCCGCGAGGCTTGTTAAACCGCCCGTTCCGAGGACACCGGCTGTCTTGAGAAGCTGTCGACGCTCCATATGTTTGTTTCCGGCACCCCGACGTAAGAGGTGACCGCGGATTCTCGGCGAGTAGGACTTCGCCTTTGTTTGACCTGCCGGGGGTGACTAGCTTAATCAATAGCCGACGTGGATTAGCTCACTTGTTCAGCGTAGCAGTATTCCAATCAAGGGCGCTGTCGGGCTGAAGACAGCTCGAACCCCATCGAAGTAACATGTTCCAATGTCGAACTTCAGGAGAAGTGCTCGCTGGATCCCCTGCTCTCGTCGACGGTCTTCGTCGTTAACCGCTGATTTCTCCATCATTTAAGCCGTGTACGGAATCAAGGGTGACGCCCCGATGGTACGGGTGACATCTGAGGCTGGCTGCTGTACCGCCGGCCTCTCGCCATCGAGTCGGGATCAATTTGACGGTTGCCGTCGTATCCGATCACGATTGAGTCTCCGTATTCAACGGAATCTGTCGGGATCGGTTCGACACATTCTGAGAGACGCGCTCAAAACACTTCGCTTAAGTTATTAAAATACACATTCTATATTACTAATAATGGCTAATATATGGGGGTTTAATAGCAGGAATATTATTAAGTCCGTGTCGCCAACGGTTGAATATGACCTCGTCTGAGGACGATCCACCCAATTCGGACGACCACGGTCACGACCACGACCACGACCACGACCACGGTCACGACCACGACCACGACCACGACCACGACCACGACCACGGTCACGACCACGACCACGACCACGACCACGACCACGAACGGACCGCCGAACCTGACACCTCCTTAGAAGACGGGTCCGCGGTCCAGCTGAGCGTCCCGGAGATGGATTGCCCTTCCTGTGCTGGGAAGGTCCGCAATAGCGTCCAGAAACTGGAGGCCGTCGAAACCGTCGACCCCCAGGTAACAACCGGGACACTAACAGTGACTTACGAGCCGGGCAAGACCGGACCGGAGGAGGTGGCCGATCGCGTCGAGAAAGCCGGCTATTCGGTGGAATCCGGCGTCGGCGAGACGACGGAGAAGTTCACAGTTCCGGAAATGGACTGCCCCTCCTGTGCTGGGAAGGTCGAAAACGCTCTCGACCAGGTGAGCGGAATCTCGACCTACCAGACGCAACCGACTACCGGGAAGGTCGTCGTGACCTACGACCAGTCGCACGTCGCTGCGGACGACGTGACGCAGGCCATCGAGGACGCAGGCTACGACGTCACCGACACGACCGCGTCTGACGGGACCGAAGCCGACGCCATCGCGGAAACGGAAAGCGTCTGGCGGAGTACCCGGGCGATCAAGACCTGGATAAGTGGTGGGTTCGTCGTGCTCGGTCTCCTCTTCGAGTTCCTCCTTGGCGGTGTAAACACCGAACTCGTCATGGTTGCCGGAGCCAGCGTCTCGCTTGCTGACGCCCTGTTCCTCGCGGCAGTCATCGCCGGCGGACAGGAGATCGTCCAGGGCGGCTACTACTCCCTCCGCAACCGCAATCTCGACATCGACCTCCTGATGAGCCTCGCCATCCTCGGCGCGGTTTCCGTCAGTCTCGGATTCGGCGAGAACCTCTATATGGAGGCCGCGACGCTCGCGTTCCTGTTCAGCATCGCCGAGCTCCTCGAACGCTACTCGATGGACAAGGCCCGCAACTCCCTCCAGGAGCTCATGGACCTCTCACCCGACGAGGCAACCGTCCGCCGCGACAGCGAGGAGATCACTATACCCGTCGATGAGGTTGAGGTCGGCGATGTCGTCATCGTGAAGCCCGGGGAGAAGATCCCGATGGACGGCGAGGTCCTCGACGGGGAAAGCGCAGTCAACCAGGCCCCCATTACCGGTGAGAGCGTCCCAGTGGACAAGGTACCGGGCGACGAAGTGTACGCCGGCACCGTCAACGAACAGGGCTACCTCGAAGTGCAGGTGACCTCAGAAGCCGGCGACAACACGCTCTCGCGGATCATCGAGATGGTCGAGGACGCTCAGGCAAACAAGACCGAACGCGAGCAGTTCGTCGAGCGGTTCGCGGGCTACTACACGCCCGTGGTTGTCGCGTTCGCCGTTCTCGTGACACTGACGTCGCCGTCCCTATTCGGCGTCTCGTGGACGCAATCACTGGTCTACGGCCTCACACTGCTCGTGCTCGCCTGTCCCTGCGCCTTTGTCATTTCGACGCCTGTCTCCGTGGTGAGCGGAATCACGAGCGGTGCAAAAAACGGGGTTCTGATCAAGGGCGGCAATCACCTGGAAGCGATGGGTGAGGTCGAGGCCGTTGCGGTCGACAAGACGGGGACCCTCACGCTCGGAGAACTCACCGTTACCGACGTCGTCCCGCTGAATGACAACACCGAGCACGACGTGCTTCGCTGTGCTCGTGGGCTCGAATCACGGAGCGAACACCCGATCGGGGAAGCCGTCGTCGAGTATGCCGACGAACGGGACGTCGGGGACCCTGCAGTTTCCGACTTCGAGAGTATTACCGGCAAGGGTGTCCAAGCGGACCTCGATGGGCAGGGTCACTACGCAGGGAAGCCTGGGCTTTTCGAGGAACTCGGCTTTAATCTCGACCACGTGCATGCCGCGACTGACGGGGGCGTCGTTACCCAGAAGAGCCGGGACCTCTGTGAACGGAGCGGTTGTCTTGACCTTCTCAAAGATGTCGTGCCAGAGCTTCAGGCAGAGGGAAAGACGGTCATTCTCGTCGGCACTGAGGACGAACTGGAAGGCGTGATCGCTGTTGCCGACGAGATTCGGGAGGAGACCAAGTACGCTATCCAACGACTTCACGACCTCGGAATCCAGCACGTCGTCATGCTCACGGGTGATAACGAACGAACTGCCAGGGCGATAGCCGAGGAGGTCGGTGTCGACGAGTTCCGGGCGGAACTCCTGCCCGAAGATAAGGTTGGGGCCATTCAGGAGCTTGATGAGCAATACGATGGTGTAGCGATGGTCGGGGATGGCGTGAACGACGCCCCGGCGTTGGCGACTGCTACCGTCGGGATCGCGATGGGGGCCGCCGGCACGGACACGGCGCTAGAAACTGCCGATATTGCCCTGATGGGCGACGATCTGACCCGGTTGCCCTATCTGTACGAGCTTTCCCACGACGCGAACCGCGTCATTCGTCAGAATATCTGGACCAGTCTCGGAGTGAAGGCGCTCCTTGCACTCGGTGTGCCATTCGGACTCGTGCCGATCTGGGCCGCCGTCCTGATCGGCGATGCGGGTATGACCCTCGGCGTGACTGGGAACGCGATGCGGCTCTCACGCATCGCACCCGAGGACTGGGAGTGATCGGTGGGTGAGGGCGCCGACTGTTGCCCTGTCGGAGTAGCGGTCGCCCACTGTGCGGAGCGAAATACCTCACGGCAGGACCCGACTCAGTCGGAAGCTGGCTCCCGGGTCTTGCTTGCTTGCGGTCCTACGGGCAACCCTTTTGCGTGCCGGTCGGAATACACACTGTATGACCGAGGAGCGAGCCGCAAGCCAGGAGTCAACGGGCGAGGGTGCCGAAACGGGCACGGATCCCGCTGTCGCGAGCGACGACCCGGGCGCCGATTCCGACGACCCTGCCGCAGGCGAAGCATCTTCCGACGACATCCCTTCCGACGACCCCGCTGCAGACGGGACCCCCTCCGACGAATCGTCCGAGAGCGACGGAACTGCCACCAGCGACGGAACTGCCGCCAGCGACGAATCCGTCGCCGGCGATGACACCGCCGAGAGCGACCCGACCGCCACCGACGTCCCGCGGGACGTCCAGAAGTACGAACGGTTCCAGAAGATGGACGGCGCCCAGTACGACCGCGTCAACGAGTTCCTCCGCGACCGGACGTACGTCACGGCCCGCGAGTGGGCGATCGCGCGGCTCTGTGCCGACTTCCGGACGGAGACCGGCGTGGAGATGACGAAGATCGGCGAGAACCTCCCCGAACTCATCCCGTTCATGACGGACACCTACTCCCCCCAGGCGGTCAACCAGGCCCGCCACTCCTTCGAGGAGAAGGTGACGAAGGCGGGCGCGACGTTCCTCTACGGCGCGATGTGCGGGTTCTTCACCGCCGAGGACCTCGACGAGACGATGTACGAGGTCACGGAGATCGCGAAGTTCCTCCTCGAGGTCGAGGGGGTCGACCTCGACGTCGAGGACGAGCTGGAAGCCGAGGAGCGCATCTCCAGCGTGATGCGCGAGGTCCGCTCGTCGAGCCAGGAGCTCCGCGGCGAGGAGGTCCAGTGTCCGGAGTGCGGCCACGTCCACGAACCGGCCCAGGACTGACCGGTAGGCCCGACCAGTTGGACTGTCCGGTAGGCCTGACCGGTTGGACTGTCCGGTAGGCCTGACCGGTTGGCAGGCCCGAGCCGGTCGACGCCCCATCGCCCGGAACCACAGCACGCCGCAGCCCCACCGTCGCGCCGTGGGCAAGCGTTTTCAATCGTCTGCGGTATGGTCTCAATAGTACAGCGAATGGTTACCGTCACCGAACGTCGGAAGGCCCTCGTCGGCGTCACCCTCGTCAGCGGGCTGAGCGCCGCGTTTTTCACGGTCCATCTGGTCCACGCCAGCGACCCCGGGGAGAACCTGCGGTCGTTCGTCCTGGGCTCGCTCTTTCCGATGGCGCAGGCCATGGGCATCCTCCTCGGCGGTGGCTGGCTCTGGAAGAGCGACTTCGAGGGGGCCGAAATTGCTCGCATCGGCGCCTGGGCCGCGTTCGGCGCGGCGCTGCTGGCCGCGGGTGGGCTGATCACCGTCATGTACCAGCAGGCGGAGGGCGTCATGATGAGCGACTGGCGGTACATGATCGCCAACGCCGCCACGAGCGGACTGCTCGGCGGGTTCGTGATCGGCGTCTACGACAGCCGACAGCGCGTCGCGCGCCGCCGGGCCGCGGCCGCCGGCGACCGCGCCGAGCGACTGAGCGACCAGCTCACCGTGTTGAACCGGGTGCTTCGTCACGACCTCCGGAACGGCGTGAACCTCATCCAGGGGCACGCGAACCTGATCGCCGAGGACGAGCCGGCGGTCGCCGACCGCACCGACAAGATCGAGGCGGAGGCCCAGCGACTCGTCGAGCTCGGCGAACAGGCTCGCGAGATAGAGGCCGTCCTCCGCAGCGACGAGACCGACCGCGAGGTCATCGACCTCGTCGCCATCGTCGACGCGGCTATCGAGCAGGTCCGGAACGCGGAACCGAACGCCGAGGTAACCGTCTCCCTCCCGGACCGGCTTCACGTCCGGGCGCATCCGCTGGTCTCCTCCGCCGTCCGGAACGTCGTCGAGAACGCGGTAGCCCACTGCGACGAGCCGACGCCGCGGGTCGTCGTCGACGCCGAGACTATCGAACGAGATGGGGCACGGTTCGTCGAACTGCACGTCGCTGACAACGGTCCCGGCATCCCGGACGAGCAAGTCTCGGTGCTCGAGCGCGGCTTCGAGACGTCGCTGGAACACGGGAGCGGGCTCGGGCTCTGGCTCGTTCACTGGCTCGTCACCGCCTCCGACGGGCACGTCCGATTCGAGGACAACGAGCCGAAGGGGAGCGTCGTCTGCCTCCAGTTCGAGGCCGTCGACGACTCGGCAGCCGACTGACGATCCAGCGGCCAACTGACTGCTCGCCCGGGGCGGGTGACGAGTCAGTCGTCAGCCGGCGTCGCGCCGTCGCCGCCCGAGAGCGCGGGGACGTCGCCAGCCTCGTAGCCCGGAACGGTGCCGTCGGCGTTCCACCCGCGGAAGGCGTAGTACTCGTCGAGCGCGACGTCGAGGCCCTCGATGTCGTACGGGAGCACGTCGTCGTCCCGGTCGAAGCCGCGAGCGTTGTTGAACGCGCGCTCCAGTTCGACGACGCGGCCGCCCATCTCGAGCAACTCGTCGTAGTCGGCGTCCAGCAGCGTGGCGAGCCGCTCGTCCGTAATCGTCCCGCGCGAGAACTTGCAGACGACGGCGGAGTCGAGGACGGCGTTCCGATTCTCCTTCTCGGCGAGTTTGGGCGGCTTGCCTTCCAGTCCGCTCGGGTCGAGCGCCTGCTCCTCGTCGACGAGGGGGTACTCGTAGGGGTAGAACTCGCCGTACATGTGGTCGGCGCCGCGGTTCGAGGTGGCGAAGCCGAGCCCCTGGCCGTTGAGCTTCCGGCCGTCGTGGGCGGAGAACTCCATCCCCTTGACGGTCCAGTTCTCGCGGTCGAACTCGTCGTGTGCGCGGGCGACGCCCTCGGCGAGCGTGTCGCCGACGCCCTCGCGATAGGCGATCTGCTCGACGAGGTCGGTGATCAGGTCGGCGTTGCCGAACTCGGCTTCGGCCGAGAGGTACATCGAGACGACGTCGCCACAGGAGATGGTGTCCATGCCGAGCTCGTCACACAGCTCGTTGGCGGCCATCACGTCGACGATGTCGTCGACGCCGGCGTTCGAGCCGAACGCCATCAGGGTCTCGTACTCCGGCCCCTCCGTCTCGAGGCCGCGGGCCTCGTCTTTCGTCGGCAGCTTGCAGGCGAACGCGCACTGCGAGCAGGTGCCCTTCTTGTACTTCTTCTCCTCGACGCGGTCGCCGGAGATGGACTCGATGTCCTCGTAGGACCGTTCCGAGAAGTAGTAGCTCGGGAGCGCGTCGACGGCGTTCGCGAGCTCCGCGACGCTCGTGGTCCCCTGGCGCTTCATGATGTGGTCCTGCGTCGCGGCCTCGCGGTGGACGTCGCTCGCCGCGTCCGGCCAGTCGAGGTCCAGTTGCTCGTCGGCGTCGCCGTCGAAGGTGACTGCCTTGACGTTCTTCGCCCCCAGCACGGCCCCGAGCCCGCCGCGCCCGAACGCGCGCGTGTTCGAGGTCATGATGCAGGCGAACCGCACCTCGTGCTCCCCGGCCGGGCCGATGCAGGCAATGTGCTCCTGTGAGAGGTCGTGTTCCGCGGCCATGTAGTCGGAGACGGCGGAGACCTCGGCTTCCGCGAGTTCCGGAACCGGCTCGAACGTGACCCGGGGAGCTCCATCCTCGCCGTCGCCACCGCGTTCCCGCACGTGGATCGCGACGAGTTCGTCGCTCTCGCCCGTAATTTCGACGGCGGCGTAGCCCGCCCCGGTGAAGTTCCGCGAGAGGAAGCCGCCCGCGTTCGACGAGAGCAGGCCGTTCGTCAGCGGCGAGACGCCGGTCGCCGCCATCCGGCCCGTGTAGGAGGTCGTCGAGTACTGCATCGGGCCGGTCGCGAAGTAGACACGGTTCTCCGACCCGAGCGGGTCGACGTCGAACGGCACGCGCTCGTAGGCCAGGCGGGTGTTCAGCCCGCGGCCGCCCGGGAACCCCCGGAGCAAGTCGTCGATGGTTTCCGTCTCCGCGGTTCGCTCGCCGACGTCGATCGAGAGGAGCGGCCCCTGTGCGTGTTTCATGGCTGAACGATCGGACGACGCAATATAAAACGTCACGACGACCGGCGGACGACGCCCGCCTTCCGCTACTCGCCCGATTCGTAGACCTGGTCGATCTCGTCGGCGAAGCGGTCGAGGATGTTGCGGCGCTTCTTCTTCATCGTCGGCGTCAGCAGGTCGTTTTCCGCCGTGAACTCCTCCGGAACGAGCCGGAACTGCTTGATCTGCTCGTGGTCCTCGTAGTCCTCGTTCACGTGCTCGACTTCCCGCTCGATGCGCTCACGGACCCGGTCGGTTCGGCAGACCTCGTTCGGGTCGTCCGGGAGCACGATCCCCTCCTCGTCGGCCCAGGCCTCGATCCGGTCAAGGTTCGGCACGATGAGCGCGGAGACGAACTTCCGGCCGCTGCCGAGCACGAGACACTGCTCCACGAACTCGTTGGCCGCGAACCGGTCCTCGATCGGCCCCGGTGCGACGTTCTTCCCCGTCGAGAGCACGAGGAGCTGTTTGGCGCGCTCGTGGAAGACGAGGTAGCCGTCGGCGTCGACCTCGACGATGTCGCCCGTGTGGAACCACTCCTCGCCGGCGTTGGTGCCGGTGTCGCGGACGATCGCGTCGTCGTCGACGGACTCGGTGAACGCGTCCGCCGTCGCCTCCGGCCGGTTCCAGTAGCCGTCGGTCACCTGTGGCCCGCGGACCAGCAGCTCGCCGACCTCGCCGTCGGCGCGCTGGCGGAGCCCCTCGTCGACGACGTCGCCGTCGAGCGCGAGGTCGGTGTCGACGACCGGCGGGCCGATGGTGCCGACTTTCGGGGCCTCACCTGGGTTGACGGAGACGACTGGGGACGTCTCGGTCAGGCCGTAGCCCTCTAAGATTGGGAGGTCCATCGCGTGGTAGAGCGCACACAGCTCCGCCGAGAGCGACCCGCCGCCGGAGACGAAGTAGTCGACGTTGCCGCCGAGCGCCTCCCGGACGTCGGAGAAGACGAGCTTGTCGGCGATCGACTGCTTGAGCTCCAGGAGCGTGCCGGGATCGTCCGCCTCGTAGTGCGCGCGCCCGACGTCGACGGCCCACTCGAAGATGTGCTGTTTCACCGACGAGGCGCTGGCCTGCTCGCGGATCCCGTCGTAGAGCTTCTCGTAGACGCGCGGGACGCTCGTCGCGGTCGTCGGCTCGACGAGCCCGAAGTCCTCCGTCAGCGTGTCCGGGCTCTCGGCGTACGCGACGGTCGCGCCGACCGCGAACATGAGGAAGTGGCCCGAGAGCCGCTCGAACACGTGCGAGAGCGGGAGGTACGACAGCGTCGTCGACTCGCTCGTCGTCGCGGCCACGTCCGGACCCTTGTCCGGCCGGGGACCGAGGCGGCGGTAGCACTGGGTCAGGTTCGACCGGAAGTTGTCGTGCGTGAGCTGCACCCCCTTCGGCCGGCCCGTCGTGCCGGAGGTGTAGATCAGGCTCGCGAGGTCGTCCATGTCCGTCGCGTCGATCCACGACTCGTAGGCGTCGGGGTCGAACGCCTCGGCGCCCATCTCGTGAACGTCGCCCAGTTCGTGGACCGTCTCGTCGTCCGCGTACCCGGTGACCTCGTCGAGGGTGACGACGGCCTCGAGGTCGTGGGGGAGGTCCGACCGGACGCCGTCGAGCTGGTCGAGGAGCGCCTGGTTCTCGGCGACGACGACTGTCGCCTCCGGGTCCGTGAGGAGGTACTCGAGCTGGTCGTCCGAGGAGGAGGGGTAGACGGTGGTGACGGTCGCGCCCGCGGCCAGCGCCGCGAAGTCGACCTGTGCCCACTCCATGCGCGTGTGGGCGAAGATGGCGACCCGCGTGTCGCGCTCCACGCCCAGCTCCCGGAAGCCGGCGGCGAGGTTGCGGACGATCGACTGCATCTCGGCGTAGGTGAGGGTGGCGTAGTCGCCGTCGGGCGCCGCGGGCACGACGCCAGCCGCGACGAGCGACCGGTCGTGGATACCGCCCTTGTACCGCTGGGCGATTTCGGCCGCGTTGCGCTCCGCGCTCCGTTCGAACGTCCGCGGAATCGGCTCGCTCGCGGTGACCTCGTCGTCGAACTCGCGTTCGGCCGCCTGCCAGTTCATACCACACCCGTTTCTACGCCAGCAAATAAACTATTGGGTCGGTGGAAGTTCACCGAGAATCGAGCCGGGGACGGAGCCACGGAACGAACACCATCGATCAGCCGAGTTCCGGGGGCTACGACTCCCTCTCGTCCAGATAGCGCAGAACGCCGCGCGTGTTGAGCCGGGCGTCGGCCCGGGCGCGTTCCTTGTTCCAGAACTCCGCGGCCTCGGTCGTCTCCACGAAGTGCTCGATGACGGCCTCGTCGTCCTCGAGTTCCTCGCGCTGCTGGCGGACCGCCTCGACCCATTCGACGTAGGCTCGTTTCATCTCCTCGATGAGCGACGGCTCGAACTCGCGCGGGCCGAAGTGCGGGTAGCAGAGCACCTCGGGCTCGAGGTCGGCGATAGTCGAGGCGTCGTCGAGACACTGGTCGAGGTCGAACTGGGGTGGCGGCGAGGTCGGGCGCACGCTGTCGAGCTCGGGGACGTAGATCCCGGCGGCGTCCGCGACGAACACCACGCCCTCGTCGGCCTCGTGGAAGACTGTCTGATGCGGGGCGTGGCCCGGGGCCTCGATGACGTCGAGTTCGCGGTCGCCGAGGTCGAGCGTCTCGCCGCCGGAGAGGCCCTCGATGCGGTCTTCCGGAACCGGCTTCGGCTCGACGTAGTGGCGCCACTGGTCACCGACGGCGTTCTTGGTTCCCTCGACGAGTCGGTCCGGGGAAACGAGGTGGCGCACGCCGAGGTCGTGGATCCGCACGTCTGCGTTCGGGAACTTCTCGGCGAAGAAGCCCGCGCCGCCCGCGTGGTCGAGGTGGGCGTGCGTCGGCAGGATCCAGTCGAGCTCGTCCTCGTCGATACCGATCTCCGCGATGGTCTCGAACAGCGCCTCCCGGTTCGTCCCGATTCCCGTATCGATCACAGCCGGGTTCGGCGTGTCGTAGATGTAGACCGCCCCGTACCCCTGGGTGCCGTACATCCCCGTGTCGTGTACGTACAGGTCCGACGCGCCGCGAACCGGCTCGAAGTCACCGACGTTCATACAGGCACGTGCGGCCGGGGGAGGGGTTAACTGTTCGGTGCCGGCAGCGATTATTCTGAGTTGGGTTTTCGGGCGTCGGTGTTGGCGGCTCAGGTGGTTACGGTTTTGTTGCCGTCGCTGGCGACACCACTCGGTATGCCCAGAAAGCCCCAGCCGCTGAGGCGGTCGCACTTATAAACAAGTTCGGCTGGCATCGCTGACAACACCACTCAGCATGCCCAGAAAGCCCCAGCCGCTGACCGGTCGCGCTGCTCGCTGCGCTCCTCACCCGGCTCGCTCCCTGCGGTCGCTCGCCGGCCTGCGGTGCTTACTTCGCAGAGCGTCCCGCTCAGCGGCTGCCCCTTTCAGTCCCAC
>JBDGPU010000040.1:0-25823 GCA_042219525.1 Halopenitus sp. | reverse complement strand
CAGCGAGCAGCGCGACCGTCTCAGCGGCTGGGGCTTTCTGGGCATGCTGAGTGGTACAGCAAGCGGCGATAACCAACCTAACCACGCGGAAAGCGACCGCCTGAGCGACTGGAGCTTTCGAAGCATATTGATCAGCATCACCAGCGCCGACAGCAACCCAGAAGACCGATTCCCCACAGCAGCGTTCGTCCCAGCCTTTTTCAGGGATACCGAACAGAGATAGCGCGTACTAGCGAATGCATAGACCACGTGGTTTTTCTCCCGACGCGACGAAGCCAGGCCAGTGACTGATTCCGTCCCCACCGGCTGTCCGCCCGTCGACGAACTGCTCGGTGGCGGGTTCGAGCGGGAAGTCGTAACGCAGGTGTACGGCCCACCAGCCGCCGGGAAGACGAACCTCGCGCTCTCGGCCGCCGTCGAGGTCGCCGCCGACGGGGGCCGCGTCCTCTACATCGACACCGAGGGGCTCTCGATCGACCGTTTCCGCCAGATCGCGGAGGAACGGTCCGACGAGCCGGTCGAGGAGATCGCCTCCCGGCTCATCATCACGGAAGCGTACGACTTCGAGGACCAGGAGGAGGCCGTTCGCGACGCCGAGGAGTTCGCCGAGGACGTCGAGCTGATCGTCCTCGACTCGGCGACCGGGTTCTACCGACTGGAACGCGCCGGCGACGCCGCCGGCGGCGAGTCGCTCCGGAAGGTGGCCCGCCAGGTGACACACCTCCTCTCGCTGGCGCGCCGCCACGACCTCGCGGTCGTCCTGACGAACCAGGTGTTCTCCGACATCGACAGCGACAAAGTCCGCGCGCTGGGCGGGAACACGCTGGAACACTGGACCGGCGCGATCGTGCGCGTCGACCGCTTCCGGGGCGGGAACCGACGCGCGACGCTGGAGAAGCACCGGTCGAAGGCCGCCGGCGAAACGGCCACGTTCCGGATCACGGATGCCGGCGTCGAAGGCACTGACGAGTTCTGAGAACCGGCGGGATAATCGACGACGCGCGAAAACGGGAAACGTGACGATGGCCGGGAAACGCGACGATGGCCGGGAAACGAGAAGGTCGCCCTTCTACAGCTCGCCGAGTTTCCGCAGGAGCTGGCCGCGGTACTCCTCGTCCGCGTTGATCCCCTTGATTTCGAGCAGGTTACGCTCGAGCTTGTCGAGCGCGACGTGGAACGCGTGTTCCGCGCCGTAGCCCTCGCCGGTGCCGATGACCTGCCCCTTGCTCGTCCGGAGCCGGATCTGACACTGGATGAGCGGGGTCCCACGGAGCTTCTCCTTGTGCTCGTGCAGGCGCACGTGCGCGTGGAACACCTGCATCTTCTGGTACTTCTTCGCGACCTTCTCGATTGATTCGACGACGTGACCTCGCGAGATGGTGTCCAGCAGGTCGATGTTGCTGATCTGGACGTCCATCCCCTCACGTTCCGTGTACGTGAGCGAGCGGAGAACGTCCGTCTTCGTGAGCACGCCGGCGATCTTGCTCTCCGAGGACGACGGCGTCACGACGAGCCCGGAGATGTTGTTCTCGAACATGCGCTCGACGGCTTCCTGCGTCGTCTCGCCGGGCTGAGCCGTGATCGCGGGCCCGGACATCAGGTCGTAGACAGGGAGGTCGAGCATGCGGTCGATGTCGCCGGAGCGGTCGCCGCTGCCCTGCCGGTCCTGCTCGCGAATGACGAAGTTGACGATGTCGTTCGTGGTGATGACGCCGGTGAGCTTGCCGCTCTCGCTGAGCACGGGAAGCCGAGAGATGCTGTTCTTCCGTAGTCGGTTGATCGCCTGGCCGACGTTCTCGTCTTCGGTGATGGTAATCACGTCCGCCGTGTACACCTGCTCGACGGTGTTGGCGTCCAGGCTGTCAATGACGGCCTGGAGGATGGCGTCGCCAGTGATGATCCCGTAGAGTTTCTCACCCTCGTACACCGGGGCGATCTTGACGCCCCCCTCGATGAGCAGCCGCGCTGCCTCGCGGATGTCCTCGTGGCGGTCGATCTCGGGTGCCGGGGTCATCACGGCCGACACTTTCGTGTCGTCCTCCATGCGTGACCGGATCAGCTGCTTCTCGCCGACGACGCCAGCGTACTCGCCGTCTTCGGTGACGATGATCCCTTTCGGGTTCTCGCGCTCGAAGAGAGAGCGGACCTTGGCGAGTCGCTCGTCGGCGTCGACCTCGATATATTCCGGCACCGCGATATCAGCAATGTTCATGGTCCAATTAGAAAGTTGTCCGCGACTGGTATTGAAAGTGTGGGCGGAAGTGTTACCAAGGACCGCGATAAACACCTCAGGATCATCCAAGCTGACGCCCCCGACGGCTCCGAGGGCGGCGACGGCGACAGCAATGGCGGTGGTGACTGCGACGCCAATGGCGGTGGTGACTGCGACGGCAATGGCGGTGGTGACTCCAACAGCAACGACGTCGATCGCGACAACGATGGCGACACCAACGGCGACGGCGACCGCGACAACGAAGGCGACACCAACGGCGACGTCGACAGCAACGACGACGCCGACCTCGACGATCGTGAAGATGGCAGCGAAGACGTCGCCGTTTATCGGGGCGACGTGATACCGCCGACTACGAGGGGCTTATCCGGTCCCGAATTTCGTAGACGCGCTCGTGAGGTATGTGGCGGACGATCCGCTCGCCCTGCTCGTGTTTCGTCGTTCGGCAGTAGCGGTCGGTCATCTCGATCTCGTCGGCGCTGTACTCCTCTACCTCGTCGTCCCGTGTGTGGATCAGGACTTCGGCCATGCGTGCCCCCAATTTCGGCGGCGACGGGCAAGTAGATGATTGCCGAGCACCCTGAGCGAGGAGGAAAATGTCGGAGAAACGATGCCGGCCTCAGCGAGCGAGGTCCGTGACCTGCCCTCTGAGCGCCTGGATCCACTCGTCGAGGGTTTCCTGAGCGAACGCGCTGACGCCCGAGACCCCGTCGGCGTGGTAGCGTTCGGTGGCGACCGAGAGCCACACCGAGAACCGTTCGAGCCCGCCGTAGACGCCGTTATCGAAGAACAGCACGACGACCAATAGCAGGAACCCGAAGCTGAACTGCCAGTACGTCTCCAGCAGCGGGAACTGGCTGATGAACCAGCGCAGGTACTCGTAGCTGAACGCACCGACCAGCGGGCCGAGGAACGCGTACGGCCCGCCGATGACGGTCATGATGACCGGCTCCGCGGAGAACGTCCAGTAGGCGTAGCTCGGGTTGACGTTCGTGAACAGCGGGATCATTACTGCCCCCGCCAGTCCGGAGAACGCCCCGGAGAAGATGAACGTCATCCACGAGTGGAAGCGTGTGTTGATGCCGAGGGCACGTGCTCGCTCCGGGTTCTCTCGGATCGCCTCACAGGTCGTCCCGAACGGGGAGTTCACGATCCGGTAGAGTGCGTACATCGCCACGGCAAACACGACCACCGTCGCGATGTAGTACGCGGACGGGTTGGCGATGTCGACCATCCGGAACTCCAGCCCGAAAAGGTTCACCTCCCCGAGGATGAACGTGAGCCCGTCGGAGCCGTTGGTGAACGTCCCGTCGCCGATGCCCACGGCCTTGAGGGCGCTCCCGATGATGTCCTGATTCACGATGACGTAGATCGCCATGCTGAACGAGAGCGTGATCATCGCGAAGTAGATCTCCTCCAGCCGGACCGAGAGGTAGCCGACGAAGACGCCGAGTAGTGCCGCGGCGAGGGTGCCGAGGACGAGCGCGAGCACCCACGTCGCGAGCACGCTCGCGCCGCCGAACAGCTCGGGGAACCCGAGCGCCGGTGCGACCTGCTGGACCGTCTTCGCGACCGTGTAGCCGGAGACGGCGACGAACATCGCGTGGCCGAACGAGAGCAGCCCGGTGTAGCCGTACAGCAGGTTGAACGCCGAGGCAAAGACGGCGAACGCGAGCGTCTCCGCTAGCAGCCCCGTCTGGAACGGCCCCAGAACGAGGGGGGCGACCAGGAGCGCGGCGACGCCGAGGCCGGCGAGTTCCGTCCGGTTATCGCTCGCGAACAGGCGTTCGGTGACACTCGAATGCATCTACACACCGGGGCCGAGCCCACTCCCCTTCAGGAGTTCCTTCGCCTTGCTGCGCGAGAGGGTGTACGTCTGCGTGTTCGCGAGCCCGGCACCGTCGTACGGGACGTCAGCGTCGAAGCTCGTTTCGCCGATGACGGTGGGCGCGGACGCCTGGTGGCTCTTCGGTTTGAGCGTCGTCGGGCCACGGGGGTCCTCCTCGAGCGTGAACCCTTCCATCTCGGAGATGATGTCGTCGGCGTTCGTGGAGCCGGCCGCCTCGATGACCTGCTTGTAGGTCTTGATCGCCGCCCACGTGCTTCCGCCGGTGAACCCGGGGACGCTCGGCGTGTTCTCGTCTTTGAACATCGACTTGTACTTCTCGAGGAACGCGTCGTTGTACTGGTTGTCGTAGGCGGTGGGCCAGTACCAGCCGGACATATGGATTCCCTCCGGCGTCGTGTCCCCGAGCGCCTTGTACACTGTCGGGTCGGCGCCGATAGTGTCGAACACGTCCTCGACCTGGTCGAAGAGGCCCTGGTCGGCGGCCTGCGAGATGAACGTCGTCGTGTCGCCGGCCCAGAAGCTCGTGAACACGATGTCGGGGTCCGCACTCAACACGGAGTTGATCTGCGGCGTCATGTCGCTGGCGCCCAGCGACGGGAACTCGCTGGCCACGTACTCGTGGTCGACACCGAGCCCCTCGGAGTACGCCTTGAAGTATTCCCAGGTCTGGTGGCCGTACGCGTAGTCCGGCCCCATGTTCGCGACCTTCATCGCGCCGTACTCCTCCTTGATGAACTTCGCGATGGCGTACGTCATGATGGACGTGTTCGCGTTCGTCCGGAACATGTTCGGCGTGAACGCTGCCTTGCCGGAGTCCGATTCGTAGTAGTTCCCGTACGCCTCCGTATCGTACTCCGTGATGTACGGGGTCCCGATGTCGGTGAGCGTGAACGGCACGCCCAGCGACTCGATAGTGGGTGCGGAGTTCAGCGTCACCCCCGAGGAGGTGAGTCCGACCATCACGTCGGCCCCGAACTCCTGCACCATGCTCTTGATCGTCTGCTGCGGGTTGCTCCCGTGGTCGCGAGCCTGGAACTCGACCTGCCGGCCGTTGATACCGCCGTTGTCGTTGATCGCGCTGACCGCCGCCTTGGCGGCGTTCGCCGACGACGTCCCGAGGGCCTGTGCGATCCCCGAGAGCAGGTAGACGCCCCCGATCTTGATCGGCCCGCTGTCGCCGCCACCCCCGAGACCGGAACAACCGGCAACCGCAGCGCTCGCACCAGTGCCAGCTGCTGCGAGGAAGCTACGACGATTCAATCCCGCGTTCTCACCGAAGTACCCCTTGTTGTGACCCTTGTGACCGTCGGACATGGTAAGGTCCCTAATGGTAATACACTATAAAAATCCTGCGTCACTCGCGATTTTCACACTCCCACGGGCGGCCCTCCACGCTGTCACTGTCGTAAGGTTTAATCATCGGGTTACGGTTTCGTTTGGTATGGTAACGCAAGGGTTGGTCTTCGACCAGATAATCACCGGCCTCTCCATCGGTGCCCGGTTGTTTCTCATCGCGGTCGGATTGAGCCTGATATTCGGGGTGCTGGACGTGTTGAACTTCACACACGGCGTGCTATACATGATCGGTGCGTACATCGGCGTGGTCGCGATAAAGGCTATCTCCGGCGGCTTCTGGCTCGGACTCGTGGCCGCGACCGTCGGCGTCGGCATCGTGGGCGCTGCCCTCGAGGCAGGGTTCATCCGGCGGGTCTACGACCGCGAACCGCTGGATCAGCTGCTCTTGACGTTCGCGTTCGTGTTGATGTTGACCGACGTGGTCCGGTTCATCTTCGGGTCCGGCCAGAGCGTCGTCAGCCCGCCGGCGTCGCTCCGGTTCGACATCACCATCACGCAGAGCCTCTCGCTGCCGGCGTACCGCGGGTTCGTCATCCTGATGTCCATCGTCGTGCTGGCGGCGATCTTCGTCGTGCTCCGGCGGACGAACATCGGGCGACTCGTGCGGGCGACCTCCTCCGACCGTGACATGGCGGCGCTGATGGGTGTGAACGTCCCGCGACTCTACACGCTCGTCTTCTTCGTCGGCGCGGCGCTGGCCGGGCTCGGCGGGGCCCTCGCCGCCCCCACGCAGTCGGTCACGTCGGCACTCGGGAACAAGGTCATCATCAACGCCTTCGTCATCGCCGTCATCGGGGGCCTCGGATCCTTCGGCGGGGCCTTCGTCGGCGCGTATCTCGTCGGCATCTCCATCGCCGTCGGCAGCCTCGTCGTCGCCGGCGCGGGCCAGCTCGTCCCCTTCCTCGCGATGATCGTCGTCCTCCTGGTGAAGCCCGAGGGCCTCTTCGGAGGTGCCGCAACATGAGCACGGTGCTCGAAACCGACGACCTGCGACGGCAGTTCGGTCGCCTCGTCGCCGTCGACGACGTCAGCGTCGAGGTGCAATCCGACGAGATCACGAGCATCATCGGCCCGAACGGGGCCGGGAAGACGACGCTGTACAACCTGCTCACCGGCCGGCTGGAACCGACGAGCGGGACCGTCCAGCTCCGCGAACGCGACGGCGGCGACATGATCGACATCACGGACCGCTCGGCTCACGCCATCGCCAACCTCGGGCTCTCCCGAGGGTTCCAGATCAACAACGTGTTCGAGGGGCTCACCGTCCTCGAGAACCTCCGAATCGCCCGGATCAGCCGGGAGAACCGCACCCTCGACCTCACCGCAGTTACGAGTCAGGACCCGGAGCTCACCGAAGGCGCGTGGGAGGTCATCGAACTGATCGGCCTCGAGGAGGTCGCCGAGACGAAATGCGAGAACCTCTCCCACGGCGACAAACGAAAGGTCGAAATCGCGCTGGCTATCGGCACGGACCCGTCGGTCGTCCTGCTCGACGAGCCGACCGCCGGGATGAACGCGACGGAGACGCGCCGAATGGTCGAACTCATCGAGCGACTCGACGAGGAGACCGACACGACGTTCGTCGTGACGGAACACGACATGGAGGTCGTGCTCGGGATCTCCGACCGCATCCTCGTGCTCGACGGCGGGCAACTCATCGCCGACGGCCCACCTGCGGAGGTGATCGCCGACGAACGCGTCCGGGAAGCCTACCTCGGCCTGGACGAAGGGGAGGAACTGGACGCGGAGATCGCCGGTGCAGACGAGGACGCGGACGTCGCCAGCGACGGTGGGGATGCGGACGTCGCCGGCGACGGTGGGAATGCGGACGTCGCCGGCGACGGAGGTGAGTCTGCATGACCATGCTCGAACTCGAGGACGTGAACGCCTTCTACGGCAACAGCCACGTCCTGTTCGACCTCGACATCGACGTCGAGGGCAACGAGGTCGTCGCGCTGCTCGGCCGGAACGGGGCGGGCAAGACGACCACGCTCCGGACGATTACGGGCACGATCCCACGACGGGAAGGCGCCATCAGCTACCGCGACGAGGACATCTCCGGCAAGTCCGTCGACGGCATCTCCAATCTCGGGATCAAGCTCGTGCCCGAGGAGCGGCGGATCTTCCCGACGCTCACCGTCGAGGAGAACATGCAGGTCGCGCACAACATGGCGCAGGGGCGCGACCCGCGACCGATCGAGGAGATGTACGACGTGTTCCCGATCCTCGACGAACTCCGTGACCAGCCCGGGCGCAACCTCTCGGGCGGCGAACAGCAGATGCTGTCGGTCGCGCGGGCGCTCATTCAGAACCCGGACCTGCTCCTGCTCGACGAACCGACGGAAGGGCTCGCTCCGGTCATCGTCGACGACCTCTACGACGTCCTCTCGGAGGTCGTCGAGGACGACGTCGCCGTGATCATCACCGAGCAGAACGTCGACTTCGCGCTCGACCTCGCCGAGCGCGCTTACATCATCGACAAGGGAGCGAACGCCTGGGAGGGCACCGTCGAGGAGCTGAACGAGCGCGAGGACCTGCTGGAGGAGTACCTCTCCGTCGGCGGCGCGGGCGCCGACTGAGGGCGACTTCGCCGGCGACTCCTCTCAGTACGACTCGGTCAGCAGTCCGAGGTCGTCCGCCAGTCGCTCGGCCCACCCGAGCAGTTCCTCGTCGGCACCGAAGCGGGCGCTACACTGGAGCCCGAGCGGGAGCCCATCGTCCGTCTCGTCGACCGGGAGCGTCACCGTCGGGAGCCCCGAATTCGTCCAGGGCAGGTTCATCGTCGGGTCGCCCGTGTCGTCGAGCCCCTCCGGCGCGGGCCCTGGCGCGGCCGGGCTGACCCAGACGTCCACGTCGTGCACGTCCATCTCGGCGTGCAGGCGCTCGCGCAGGTCCAGCCGTCGCGCGCGGTCGTCGCCGATGGTCGTGGCCTCGACGTCGACGCCGCCCTCGATCATCTCGACTGTCTCCGGCGCGTACTCGTCCTCGTACTCGGGGAGCCACCCGTTCTCGTGGTGGACCAGCGCCATCTCCGCCGCCATCAGCCGGCGGTGGCTCTCGTTGACGTCGTCGATGTCCGCGAGCACGTCGGTTCGCTCGATCTCGTAGCCGGCGTCCGCGAGCGCGTCGATCTGGCGCTCGAACCGCTCGATTCCGACGGCCTCGGCTTGCTCGACGTACGCCTCGCTCGGGACGCCCAGCGTCGGGCGCTCGCGCGGCGTCGGCACCGCCGTCCAGTCGTCACAGAGCACGTCGGCGGCGAGGCGCGCGCCAGCGACGTCCTGCGTGAAGAACCCGACGTGGTCCAGCGAGGGCGAGACGGGCACGACCCCCTCGATGGGAACCCGACCGAAGGAGGGCTTGACGCCGACGACGCCGCAGAAGGCGGCGGGGCGGATCACGGAGCCGACGGTCTGGGTGCCGAGCGCGAGCGGGACCTCCCCGGCCGCGACGGCGGCTGCCGACCCGCTCGAGGACCCGCCCGGCGTCCGGTCGGTGTCGTGTGGGTTAGCGGTCGGGCCCGTGGCGAAGTACGCGAACTCCGTCGTTACCGTCTTGCCGAACATCGTGGCGCCCGCGTCCTCGAGGCGCTGCCACGCCGTCGACTCCGGTCCTTCGAACGCCGACGGCGGGAGCGACGACCCGGCCCGCGTCGGCACGCCGTCGACGTTGAAGATGTCCTTCACGCCGACGGGCACGCCCGCAAGCGACGCCGTCGCGTCCTCGCCAGCGACGTCGTCAGTCCCGAAGCCGCGGGGGGTCGGGTCCTGGTCGACCTCCTCGGCGCGGGCGGCCACGCGCGACCAGCGGTTCTCTTCGGGCACAAACGCCTGAACGTCGGACTCGACGGCCTCGACGCGCTGCCGGAAACGGTCGCGGAGCGTCGACGGCGAGTCGCCACCGTATCGAAGCGCCCGCACGGCGGCCGCGAGGCGGGCCTCGCTCGTGTGCATGTTCGAACCACGTTGGTTCGGGGAAATATACTTTCCCTCCGTGACAACGGCGGAAGCGTAGTGAGGGCGTCAGCCTACAGCAACGGGTATCCTTCCCGGAATGCGTTACTCTTCGGGGATTACGCCATGCCCCGGGCCAGAGATATCGTGGACTGGGCCCTCGTCCTCGATGAGGTCTTCGGCGAGCAGACGATTTCCGTCGAGGTCGACGTAATCGAACCCGCCGAGCCCGGCAACGACGTGTGCACTCGTGTGGATGCCGATCGCGCTCTCCAGCATACAGCCGACCATCACTTCGAGGTCAGCGCCGCGGGCGATAGCGGCAATCTCGGCCGCCGCCAGCGGTCCGGACTTCCCGAGCTTTACGTTGAGCACGTCGGCAGCATCCGCCCGAACGACGCGGACGGCATCCTCCGGCGTGAACACCGCTTCATCGGCAGCGATGGGGACATCAACGAGATCTCGGGTTCGTGCGAGGCCAGCGACGTCCGATTTCGGGACCGGCTGCTCGATCAGGGCGAGGTCGACACCACGATCAGCCACTTCGGTGGCGTAGCGAGCGGTCTCCTTCGACGTCCAGCCCTGGTTGGCGTCGATCTTCAACGATGCCTCCGGAGCGGCCTCAGCGACCGCGACGGTCCGCTCGACGTCCGCGGTCACGTCCGTCCCGGTTTTGAGTTTCAACTGCTCGAAGCTCTTTTCGGTGGCCCGGGTCGCTCGCTCCGCAGCATTCTCCGACGAGAGGATGGGGATGGTCATATCGGTCTCTACCGGTCGCGGCGGCCCACCGAACAGTTCCGAAAGTGGGAGGTTCCGTTCGCGACAGTAGGCGTCGAGTACGGCAGTTTCGACGGCGAACAGCGCCGACGTCATTCCGGGGAAGGCAGCCCGTATGTCGGCAACGAGATCGCGATACGCCTCGACCGGCCGACCGTCGACGAGTTCCGCGATCGCGCGGGCGGTCTCGATGGCTGCCC
Source organism: Halopenitus sp. (assembly GCA_042219525.1). Classification (GTDB taxonomy): domain Archaea; phylum Halobacteriota; class Halobacteria; order Halobacteriales; family Haloferacaceae; genus JBDGPU01. Next base: position 15,458 of record JBDGPU010000040.1, on the reverse strand, counting down.
CCTGCGTTTCGCCGGTCACCGGCGGGATCGGTGACCCCTCGCCGTAGCCCGTCACTCCCGCGGCAGTTTCGACGGTGACCAGCAGGTTCGATGCCTCGTGCTGGGTCCCTAGCGAGATCTCGAAGGACTCCGACAGCGGCAGGTCGAACGGACGGACCGAAACGGAGACGATCCGACTCATTCCGCCTCCATGGGTCCCGGCAATTCCGCCCGGACGGCGTCGAGCAGTGCCGCCGGACCGTCTTCGGTGTACACGTTCGCGGCAGGGAGCCCATGGCGGGTTTCCTCCTCGTCCGGGTCGCCCCACGTCGAGAGAGCGATCACGCTGGCGTCCGACAGCTCCTCGATCAGCGCTCGCTCACGGGCGACGCCGTCGACCGCGAACCGCTCGAAATGCGTCCGCCTGGTTCGGGTTGGCTCGTCGGCGAGGACGACCGCGTCCGGCCACGAGCCGTGAAGGATCGAGAGCGTCACTCCGGAGTACGCTCGATGGGTGAGCGAGGCCTGCCCCTCGACGAACACGAGGTCGTGGTCCGCGCCAACGGCTGCCACCATGTCTTCGACGACGCCCGCGGTGAAGTCCGCCGGAACGCGGTCGACGACGATCCCCTCGTGGGCGCCGACCATGATACCTGTCTGCCCGGTTGCGACCCAGCCGGCGTCGATCCCGGCTTCCCGGGCCGCACGGTAGAGCTCGAAGGTGGTCGTCCGCTTGCCGACCGCACAGTCCGTACCCAGAGTGAGTACCACATCGGCATCCACTCCGTCGACCGACCCGTCGCCGACGCGAAGTGCGTTACTATCCGGTGGTTTCCGGACATCGAACAGGCGAACGTCGTGCTCGTCCGCAAGCGTCGTCCAGCGTGGCTCCTCCGAGAGGAAGACGTGGAGTCCGCTCACCACGTCACAGCCCGACCGAATCGCGTCTTCGATGTCGGCTATCCACGCATCGGGAAGGTCCCCACCGGCGGGTGCGACACCGATGACCAAGGCCTCGACTTCGGGCGCCGTCTCGAGGGCAGCCGCCACCGACTCGACGATGGGAATGTCAGGTGCCTCAGGGTTATCTAGGACGTCCGCAGGCTTTCTCCCAGCTGACTCGGTGTCAACAATGGCGTGAGCGTCGAACACTTCGCTGTGCAACACAACACCGTTAGCCGTTTTCCCTCCCGTCTCGCCGAACTCGCCTTCGGCGAGGACAATGGCGGGTACCGGTAGTTCAAATGAGTCTCTGATATTCATCGTCTTTGGATAGCATACCTGTCGTGATTTCTACTTCTTGCTGTAGTGATGCCCAAATATCGGCGTCGGGATTGGACCTGAGCCTGGTTAGTCATCCGAAGGCACGGACTCGTCGGTCGAGCTCTCCACGCCGAGTATGGTCGAGCCCCAGGTCGGGTTACGGATGCGACCCACGCCGACCGTGAGGAGCGGGATAGCGAACAGGGCAATGAAGACGTACGCCATCAGCGTATATCCCTGCGCGACCAGCGCGATGATGCCGACTCGCGAGAGCAACAGTGCACCCAGGAGTACGCCGACCGCCAGCCCGCCGCTTTGCAGGTTCGAGAGCCCGGTCGTGCCCTCCAGTGGGCCGAAACCAATGTCCCCGATGTTCTTGTCGATCCTATCGACCAGCGCGTGAATGAGGCCGACGCTCGTCTCGATGAGCGTCCATCCCATCACGACTCCGTAGAAGGCGACGAGCGACGTTCCGCCGACGCTGTTGAGAACCGGAAGCCACGGAACGGAGGCGCCCATCACGCTCTCGGAGGGATAAAAGCCCATGAACGCTACGTACGTGAGCGCGAACGGGAGCGTCATCAACGTTCCAGCGAGGATCCCGGAAACCATCGACTCACGACGGGTTTTCTGCCGGCTAAGCGCGAAGAACACTGCCGGGAAGACGACCAGGTTGTATCCGACGTAGAGGATTCCAGATTTCAGTACTGCCCCGAGACCGGCATCGTTGACGTATCCTGTGTTCCCGGCTGCGAACACGGTAGTAATGTCACCCCACGTCGCCGAGAGGACGATTCCCCCGAAAACGATGTACGCGAGGTAGAGGAACGCCGTGCCTGCCGTCTTGAACCGCTCGATGAGGGTTTCACCGATGTAACTCACCACGCCGACGACGGCGATGACCGCCCCCACGCCGGCGAGGTACGGAATACCGATCGTCTGTTCCATGATATTGCCTGCCGCGGATGCCATGATGGCAATCACGAGCACCGCCATCACGACGAACAGCAGGTCGAACAGCGGCCACGCTCTTCCGATGAGCTGTTTGATGAAGTTCTTGTAGTCGTAAACCGAGAAGGTTCGCGCTACCTCGAAGGTGAGTACTGCCATGACAGTGAATCCAAACCAGATCGCGATCACGGCGGGCCACCCGGCTGCTCCATACTTAGCACCGTATGCGACGATCTCTCGCCCCGTCGCATACCCGCCACCGATAAGCACCGATTGCAGAATTATCGCTGGCAGGACAATCTTTCCGAACGGTCCGTGTACGAGCCGCTCGAACAGTCCCTCGTCAGCTTCTATGTTTGTCGATGACATAGAACATCCAGTACCCCTTCTTTTTGCAAAATATAACCACCGCCTTTCATGAAAGGGTGGGCCAGGTTACCGGGGAATACGGACCTAACACCACGGATTAGAAGGCATACACTAATCCGGATCGAGCAGCTTCGATTCGGCTTTTCGCAAATGTTCGAGCACAGTTGCCTTCGCAACACCGAGTTCGTCAGCTAATTCCGTCGCTGAGGTACCCCGTGGCCATGCATAATACCCCTGCCGGCGCGCAAGCTCCAGCACTTCACGCTGCCGTTCCGAGAGCCCGCTTTCCTCGACCGATCTGGATGGCTCAGTCGACGCCGATTGCGTCCCGTGGACGTCGATGTCCGCGTTCATCCTTTCACGAATATCGTCGAGCCGCTCGTGAATGGATGACCGGGAAGCAGTCGTAATGACGGTCCAGTACTCGAAGCCGTCGTCAATCCGGATCTCTTCGTCCGGGAGAAACCCTCGTGAGAGGAGCGGTTTGTGTATGCTATTCGTCGGGGCGTATCTGACCAGCAGCTCCTCGGTAGCGTTACCGGCCGCTTCCGTCCGTAAGTTCGGATTGAAGTAGTTGTGAATCCGCTCGACCCGGCTGGTCAGCTCCGAATCATCGATCTCCTCAACGAGGGCGTCGATGTCGGCCTGTTTATCGGCGTACGCAGTCAGGCGGGCATTGACGAGTCCGTCGTACTCGTGGACACTATGAGCAAGTAGGCCAGCGTCAACCGACGCCGTCGTCAGCAACGTCCAGCAGTCCGGGTGCCAGATCTTCAACGTGAGTTGGGTCGCTGCGTTCCGGTCGCCACCCGAACTATGCATGCTGCTCCTGCTATCCCCGCCCATAGGGGAAATGATCACAACGTTCGTATAAGGTTATTCGGTTTATTAGCTGAGATCTACCGGTATGGTTCGAATGCAAGCAGTACTATCGCGGCAGGGATTCGGGTGAAAGCCAGCTTCCGAATAGCCGACTGCAAGCGCTGCGGAGGTCGGGAACCGAGTGTGGAGCGGATCGTAGAAACGACCAGTCAAACCCACGTTGAGATCTAGTGACTCACCCGATGTCTTGGAACGTCAGTCGGACGTCCCTTCTCCAGCTCCCGTCGCCTGTTCTCTAGCTGTCCTGACGAGGACGGGAAGCTGATGCCGGCGCTTCACGAGCACGACGAGCCCGAGGAGGATGTAGAGCGCGCTGTAGGCCAGCAGCCCTTCGTAGCTCTGGAAGGCCGGATAGAACTGCGCGAGGAACAGCCCGAGCAGCACGAGGGCCTCCCGGACGCTGATGTTGAAGTTGATGAGCAGGGTCACGGCGAAGAAGCTCTGGGCCGCGGTCAGCCAAATCTCGCCCGCCTGCTTCTGGCTGAAGGAGAGCATGTCGTAGTGGCCGAGCGAGATGCTGTACACCACCACGAGCGTCTCGATGAGCAGCGTCCACTGGTTCAGCTTCGACGAGATGAGCGTGTTGAACGACGCCGTCGTCCGCGCCTTGTTCACGAGGTAGGCGGTCGCGATGAACTCGGGGCTCTCACTCGCGAGCGGAGCGACCCACTGTATCATGAAGAAGGAGGAGACGCCGAGCCGCGGCCCGAGAACCTCCAGCCCCTTCGCGAACGGCTTGACGGCGAGCAGGATGATCGCCCCAGAGTAGAGGAACAGGAGGAAGATCGCCGTGAGCCGTCGCGGTCTCGCGAGCCCCTGAAGGTAGCCGGGGACACCGATGTGGACCTCCTCGCCGGCCTCGCCCTGATGATCACGTAGATGTAGGTGCAGTAGAGGCCGACGAGGAATATCGCGTCGATGGCGTCGATGCCGCCGTTGACGGGGATGAGGAACGCGTACACCGTCGCGACGCCGAGGAAGAGCAGCTCGATGCTGATCCGCGGGTCGAGTTCGACGGCGTCCGAGAGGAACCCCTCCCGCTCCACGACCGACGAGTTCTCCGTCTGTCTGGCTCGATAGACGGCGTAGAGCGCGATGCCTGCCCAGCCGAGCCCGATGAGGATCCGGTTCGCGCCGGTCATGTTCGCGACCGCGAGGTCGGCGGCCGCCATCGATTTCGCCGTCCCTGGTGCCGCGCCGGCCTCCCAGGCGTAGAGAGCGTCGACCGCGTACTCTGGGGTGACGGCGATGATGGCCAGCACCGCGAGCGCGAACGCCCGCGGCACGTCTGCCTCTGCGGTCTCGGCCGACCACGTGAGGATGAACGCCGCGCCGAGGACGGCAACTCCGCTCGTCGCGATAACGGCCACCGTCGACAGCGCGTCAACTGCGTCGGTCAGTCGGACGAGTAGCCACGGAATCGTGATCGCGACGACGACCGCGACCGCCGTCAGCGGATGCCGGAGTTTGCCCATTGGCAACGACATCTAACGGGGCCATCATAGGGGTTCCGCCGGGCGGACCTGTTTGGCGTCTCTGCAATAGCAGCGACATCGGGAATCCCACCAGTGATCTCGACCTACTCAACCTGAGAATACAGCGAGAAAGTGGGTTGGGGCGGATTATGAACCCCGGTCGTTCCGCTCGCGGTGCTCACTTCACTCCCTGATTCAAATCCGCCCGGAACCACTTTCGATTCCACGGACTCCTCGCTGTCGCTCGTCGTTGCGAGGAATCAGATAGTGGGTTGGGGCGGATTTGAACCGCCGGCCTCCTCCATGTCAAGGAGGTGTCATAACCGGACTAGACTACCAACCCGACGGGGCTTCCTTGACGCAATTACGTGTATCCGGGGTACACAATTGAAGCTTTCGAATCGCGGCCCCCGATCTCGGTTCCGTCAGGCACAAATACGGGGACGGAACGGCGGCGAGTTGTCGCCGAGGATGGTCGATCCTCGGTACCCTTCCGAGCGTCACGATTCGATGAGAATCGCGGGCCTGCGGCCCGGGTCGGCGCAATCGACGAAGCTGGTTCAGGTCACTTCGCTGCTGCTCCGGCGACGTCAGTAGCCGAGGGCGTCCCAGAACAGCTCGAAGGAACCCTGGTCGCCGATGGCGTCGGGGCGCTCGACGTCGTGTCGCTCCCAGTCGCGATAGCGCACGACGACGCGTCGCTCGCGATGACCCGCCGAAGTCGTGACGTTGCGGTGGAGCGAGAGCCGCTTCGGGCGCCCGGTGTCCGCGTCGACGACGAGGCGCACGTGGCTGTCGGCCGAGACGTTCGCGGCGGGCACGCCGAAGGCGGAAGCGAGGCGCTCGGGATCCTCTACGCCAACGGTAACGGCCTCGTCACCCCGGGCGAGCACGCGCCAGTGCCGTTGCTCGACCTCGGTCCCGTGACTCTCGAGGGTGTCGGCGACTTCGGCCTGCGTGTAGCCGTCGATCCCCATCATCGGGGCCGCCACGACCGTCCAGTTCCCGGCGTCGCGCACGAACAGGGCCTGCACCGGCCCCGAGGGGTGGTACTCGCGCTCCATCGCGAGCGTGCCGTCGGCGTAGTACATGTCGCTGAGTGCGGCGGGATCGGACGTGGCCGCGTCCACGTGAATCCGGTACTCGCGATCGCTCGGGTTCAGGCCCACGTCGAAGCTGAAAACTGGGTCCATGCGACCGGTCGAGTCGTTGTACAGCCGGGTAGATTCGTCCCTGAAGTGGTCGACCTGCCGCAAGGCGTCGTTCGCGTTGGTGACGATGGCGGCCGCGCCGTCGTCGCTATCGATCGGCGCGGCAGTCGCGGGGGAGGGGCGAGCGTCCGCCACCCTGACCCCAAGCGTCGGAACAGTGAGAATCACGAGAACGAGCCCGACGGCGACGACGGCTCTCCGGGCCGGGAGCGACGACCGAAGCGGGGGGATTGCCTCTACCGAATCCTCAATCACGCGGCGCTCCAGGCCGACCGCAAGGGCCGTCGCTGCCACCGCCACGGCGAGGACGATGGCCATCACAACGGCCGAGGGCAGGGAGACGGAGTCGACCAGGAGAGTTACCGCCGCCGTCAGCAGTAACGCCACCCATGGCGCCATTCGGAGCCCAACGAGACGGGCGGTCGTCCGCGAGGCCGACCTGGCCACGGCGAGGCTAGCCGCCGGCCGGCGATGGTGGGGCACGTCAGCGACCTCACTCCCGAGTCGGAACACGGCGCCGACACCCGCGCCGATGGCGAGCAGGCCGAACACGCCGAACGCGAGGACGACCGGCCCGCTCTGCGGTGCGGGGACACCCATCGCCGAGAGGCCGGCACCGGCCGCGGTCGCGACGGCCAGCGCGACGAGGAGACCCGCCACGCCAACGACGACCGTCACGGGAATAACGACGAGCCGCTCCACGACCGCGGCGACGACGCGGTCCGCGGCCCGAGTTCGGGCGGTGGCCATCGCGGCCCGGGGAGGTTCACCGTCGAGTAGCGCCAGGGCGAAGCCGGTAGCTGGCGCCGAGATGACCCGGGCAGTTTGTCCGGCGAGGGCGACCGCGAGCAGGCCGGGATACAGCAGCATCTGCCCGAGGGTCGCGATGACCGGGACCAGCGCGACGAACGCAAAGGGTACGACCAGCGTCGCAGCAACGGCAAGGAGGGCCAGCGGGCGACGGCGATAGTCACCCACCACGGCGGCGATCGCTTCGGCCATGGCTGCTGTGGTGCCAGCAGCCCACTAAAATCCCGGGCTCGCCCGCGGACATTCTTTTCAAGTTCCTCCGGCGCGACCGGCCAGTATGGTCGACCTCTCCGCCCGCGCCGAGCGCCTCGACGAGTACCTCGCGGCTCGCGACCTGGAGGCGGTCTGGTTCGCGCGCCCCAACGGGTTCGCCTGGCTCACCGGCGGCTCCAACGTCGTCGACCGCAGCGCGGCCGTCGGCGTGGCCGCCGCGGGCTACGACGGCGAATTCCGGGTCGTGACGACCGCCGGCGACGTTGACCGACTTCGAAAGGAGGAGCTTCCGGGGGACGCCGTCGGCGGCGACGGTGGGACCGGCACCGACGTCGACGTCGCGTTCGCCATCGAGGAGACGGCGTGGTACGAGGAGTCGCTCGCCGAGGCAGTCGCCGAGCGCTCGCCCGCGCCGGCCGCCGCCGACTTCGACGTGCCGGGCTTCGACTCGGTCGACGGGAGCCAACTCCGCCAGCCGCTCAATGACGAGGACGTCACACGGTACCGGGAGCTGGGGAGAGAGACCGCCGCGGCCGTCGAGACGGTCTGCAGAGAACTCCAGCCTGGCGACCCCGAGTACGAGGTCGAGGCCGCGATCCGGATCTCGCTGTCCTCGCGGGACGTCGAAACCCCGGTCATCCTCGTCGGCGGCGGCGACCGCGCGGCGAACTACGGGCACCCGACCCCCGGCGACGACGAACTCGGCGACTATGCCATCGTCTCCGTCGTCGGCGAGCGCGGCGGGCTCTTCGCCTCGCTCACGCGGACCATCGTCTTCGACGCCCCCGACTGGCTGAAGGACCGCCACCGCGCGGCGGCGCGGATCGAGACCACCGCGCTCTCGGCCACGCAGGCGGCCGCCCGAGGCGAACTCGTCGGCGCCGAGGATGAGGATACCGCCCCGGACACCGCCGGCGACGTCTTCGCCGCGATTCAGGACGCCTACGCCGCCGTCGACTTCGCCGAGGACTGGCGGGACCACCCGCAAGGCGGCGCGGCGGGCTACGACACGCGCGAGTGGGTCGCAGCGCCGGACGCGACGGAGCCAGTCCAGGCGCCAATGGGCTACGCGTGGAACCCCTGGGTCCGCGGTGCGAAGAGCGAAGACACCTACCTCGTCACGGCGGACCGCGTCGAGAACCTGACGAAGACCGGGCAGTGGCCGACCCTCGAAGTCGACGCCGTCGGCGACGTTCCAGACCTGACGCTCGACAGGCACGCGCCGACCGTCCTCTGAGGCCGGAGGTGACAGCACGACTCATTGCGGGGCGACAACGCGACCCACGTCGGGGGTGACTATTTATACCGGGCCGTGAATCTGTGTGGCATGTCGTGGTACGCAGTCACCGCTATCGACGACGCGGTCGACGCCACACGGGGGTTCCTCCTCCCCTTCGGTCTCCGCCGCTGGACGGTCCTCGCACTGGTCGCCGCGCTGATGGGTGGGGGCCCGTCGATGAACGTAAACCCGCCAACGACCTCCGGCAACGTCCCTCGTGACGCGCTCTCGCAACTGCCGGAGTTCTCGCTCGCGCCCCGCTGGGGGGTCGCCATCGTGGTCGTCGCCCTCCTGCTTAGCTGGCTCAGCCTGGGGTTCCGGTTCGTCTTCTACGACGCCCTCCGGACGGACGCCGCAAGGGTCTGGGGCCCACTCCGAAACCGGCTCGGCCAGGCGCTCCAGCTGCTCGGGTTCCAGCTCCTCGTACTCGCCGTGCTCGTGGGCCCGGTCGTGGCAGTCGTCGTCGGCGTGTTCACCGGTCGGTTCGCCGTCGTAAGCTGGAGCCCGCTCCTGCTCGGGGCTGCGGGCCTGCTCGCGGCCGCACTCGTTCTCCTCGCGACGCTCGTCGGCCGATTCACGCGCGAGTTCGTCCTCCCGGTGATGGTCGTCGAGGACGGCGGGCCCATCGCCGGCTGGCGTCGGTTCTGGCCCGTCCTGCGCGAGGAGTGGGTGCAGTACCTGGCGTACCTGCTCGTCCACGTCGTCCTCGGCGTCGCCATCGCCATCGCGCAGGGGCTCGTCTTCCTGCTCGTCGGCGGCGTCTTCGTGGCGGTCGGCGCCCTGGCCGGGGTCGTCGTCGCCGGCGTGCTGGGCGGGACCAGCGCGCTGCTCGGGTCGACGGTTGGCATTGCCGCCCTCGCGGTCCTGGGCCTCGCCCTGCTCCTCGCGTTGCTCGCGGTGTTCCTCCCGGTGAACCTCGTCACGACGACGTACCTCCGCACGTACGAACTCCGGGTGCTCGCACTGACGGATCCGGCTCTCGATCTCCTGGCCGATTCCGTCTTCTCGGAGTCCGAGAGTGAGCCGTCCCCGAGTGCCGGCCGATAGCGTCGCTACCACGGGAGGCCGGCGTGGGCTACCACGTGAGGCCGGCGTGGGCTACCACGTGAGGCCGGCGTGGCAACGACTGCGCACGCGACGCGGTCGCACCCGGACGGTGCCGCGATGGCGGCGTCGCGTGGGCGGCCCGTAACCGGGTCGTCCACCCCACTTCGACGGTCGTCGAAACGCAAAGTCGACGCTTTCGGATAGCTTTTTGCCGCGGGTCCACGGAAGCGTTGTACATGGGACTGGACGACGACGCACGAGAGTATCACCGGGAGGAGCCACCCGGGAAGATCGAGATCGCGACGACGAAGCCGACGAACACACAGCGGGACCTGAGTCTCGCGTACTCGCCCGGCGTGGCGGCGCCGTGTCTCGACATCGACGAGGACCCGTCGAAGGCGTTCGAGTACACGGCGAAGGGGAACATGGTCGGCGTCGTCTCGAACGGCTCGGCCGTCCTCGGCCTCGGCGACATCGGCCCGCAGGCGTCGAAGCCGGTGATGGAGGGGAAGGGCGTCCTCTTCAAGCGCTTCGCGGACATCGACGTCTTCGACATCGAACTCGACCACACCGACGTGGACGCCTTCGTCGAGACCGTCTCCGCGATGGAGCCGACGTTCGGCGGGATCAACTTAGAGGACATCAAGGCCCCCGAGTGCTTCGAGATCGAGCGTCGCCTGCGCGAGGAGATGGACATCCCCGTCTTCCACGACGACCAGCACGGCACGGCGATCATCTCCGGCGCGGCCCTGCTCAACGCCGTCGAGATCGCGGACAAGGATCTCGAGGAACTCGACATCGTCTTCTCCGGCGCCGGCGCGTCCGCGCTCGCGACCGCGCGCTTCTACGTCTCGCTGGGCGCAAAGAAGGAGAACATCACGATGTGCGACTCCTCCGGGATCATCACCCAGGAGCGCGCCGAGGCCGGCGACGTCAACGAGTACAAACAGGAGTTCGCGCAGGACGTGCCCGCCGGCGACCTCGCGGACGCGATGGCGGACGCCGACGTGTTCGTCGGCCTCTCCGTCGGCGGGATCGTCTCGCAGGAGATGGTCCGGTCGATGGCGGCCAACCCCATCGTCTTCGCGATGGCGAACCCCGACCCCGAGATCACCTACGAGGACGCCAAGACCGCCCGCGACGACGACGTCATCATGGCGACGGGCCGGTCCGACTACCCGAACCAGGTGAACAACGTCCTCGGGTTCCCGTTCCTCTTCCGCGGCGCGCTCGACGTGCGCGCCACCGAGATCAACGAGGAGATGAAACGCGCCGCGGCCGCCGCGCTCGCCGAGCTGGCCCAGCAGGACGTGCCGGACGCGGTCGTGAAGGCCTACGGCGACGAGCCGCTGCAGTTCGGTCCCGATTACGTGATCCCGAAACCGCTCGACCCCCGCGTCCTCTTCGAGATCGCGCCCGCGGTCGCGCAGGCGGCGATGGACTCCGGCGCAGCCCGGACCGAGGTCGACACCGCGGAGTACCGCGAGCGCCTCGAGGCGCGCCTCGGCAAGTCCCGCGAGATGATGCGCGTCGTCCTCAACAAGGCCAAGAGCAACCCGAAGCGGATCGTCCTCGCCGAGGGCACCGACGAGAAGATGATCCGCGCGGCCTATCAGATGCAGGAGCAGGGGGTCGCGGAGCCCGTCCTGCTCGGTAATTCCGACACGATCCAGCGCACGGCCGACGAGCTCGGCCTCTCCTTCGAGCCGGAGATCGTCGACCCGCAGGAGCGTGACGTCGAGCCGTACGCCGAGCGCCTGCACGACCTCCGCAAGCGCAACGGCGTCACGCCCAGCGAGGCGGAGGACCTCGTCCGTGGCAACACGAACTACCTCGGGAGCGTGATGGTCGAGCGCGGCGACGCCGACGCCATGCTGACCGGCCTCACGCACAACTACCCCTCGGCGCTGCGCCCGCCGCTGGAGGTCGTCGGCACCGCGGACGACGCGGAGTACGTCGCCGGCGTGTACATGCTCACCTTCCAGAACCGAGTCATCTTCGTCGCGGACGCGACCGTCAACCAGGACCCGGACGAGGAGGTCCTCGCGGAGGTCACCAAACACACCGCGAAGCTCGCCCGGCGCTTCAACGTCGACCCGCGCGCCGCGATGCTGTCGTACTCGAACTTCGGCAGCGTTGACAACCCCGGTACGCGCAAGCCGCGCCGCGCCGTCGAGAGCCTCCACGACGATCCGGAGGTCGACTTCCCCGTCGACGGCGAGATGCAGGCCGACACCGCCGTCGTCGAGGACATCCTCAACGACACCTACGGCTTCTCGGAGCTCGAGGACCCCGCGAACGTCCTCATCTTCCCGAACCTCGAATCCGGCAACATCGGCTACAAGCTCCTCCAGCGCCTCGGCGGCGCGGAGGCCATCGGCCCGATGCTCGTCGGCATGGACAAGCCCGTCCACGTCCTCCAGCGAGGCGACGAGGTGAAGGACATCGTGAATCTGGCTGGGGTTGCAGTGGTTGACGCGCAGGAGTAAGCGGTATTGGATCGCGGCCGCGTTACACCCATGGAGGCACGGTCAACGTCGACGAGCGGGCGGCTGTCGACGAGGACAGGGTGACCGACCGAACGCTTTTGCAGCTCTCGTCGGAAACAGCACCTATGGGTACGGAGAGGGACGGGAATGGCGAGGACCCCACGCCGCCGCCCAGGATTACGCTGCAGCTGTCCGAGTGCGGTGACTTGTGGGTCGTCACCGACGAGGAAACGGGCGTGACCACGCAGGGCGAGACCCGCGAGGAGGCGCTTGCGATGATCGAGGAAGCCGTCGCCTTGCACAGAGGAGAAGCTGGCGAGCCGATCGACGACGAGGAGGCGTTCTTCGAAGACCTCGGCATTGATCCCGACACGATCGAGGGTGCAGGCAAGCCGCCGTGGTTCTAGTGAGTATTCTTGATAGGCTAGGGAGTTTGACAGCCGCGAGATAGCAGTGATTGGTAATCCTCGCCACCATATTTATTCTCTATGAGGTCATAGATCATAGTGGATGGGCGATCCACTGGAATTGAACCGTGCGGTCCCGGGCGGCCGGGTCGAGATATTCGCCGTCGAAGACGCCGATTACCCCGGGGACTGGTTCTACAGATTCCAGTATTATCACCCAGGGACGGGCGAGATACTGCGCTACGACAACGCGCACGACGACGAAGACCTCGACTGGCACCACCGACACGTCAGTTTCGACGAGGATTCCGAAATCGCGTTCCAGAACCTCACCGCGCACGTCGCCCGCTTCCTCCAAGAAGTCGCCCATCTCACCCACTGCGAGGACACCGACCATGACTGAACGCACCGACGACGGCTGGCCCGACAAGTACCGCGACCCCCGCGACCGCCCGCACCCCAGCGTGCTTCGCATCACCGTGGAGTCGTTCGAGGAGATGCACGAGGACGCGCTTGACGCCGTGGAAGCAGTCAGCGAAGGGGAGGAGAAGCCCGCGGTCGTCTCGTTCCGCACGGTTAGCGAGCTGCGGAAGATCCTCACCGACCGCCGGATCGAACTCCTCCGGGCGCTGATGGCGACCGACGGCGCGGCTGAGAGCATCTCCGCGCTCGCAGAGGACCTCGACCGCGACTATCGGACAGTCCACGACGACGTTACGCTGCTCGCCGACTACGGCCTGCTGTTCATCGTCGAAGAAGGGCAGTCGAAGCGCCCGTACCTGCCCTACGAACGGATTCGCCTCGACGTCGAATTCGTCGGCCGGCAGCCTGGCGAGGAGCCCACGGCGGCGTGATTTCACCTAGTGTACTGGAAGACGTCTGAGTAAGCTCTTTCGATGGGCTACGCGAATTGTGCTGGCCATGAGATACCAGCAATTGGGACCATGACTTCTGTATTCAGTAAAACGCTGCAACAGCCATAACGAGCAGCTGCGAACGTATGGGGCAAATACCTGAGAGAACGCTCTCCGCCGGCAAATTTGAGGGCAAATTATTTTAGCGGCCATCCCGAATCTATGTATATGTCCCACGAGGTCGAAGACGAAACGACGGTGAATGAGAGCTACTCCGTTACGGTCCCAGCAGCGGTACGGCGAGAAACTGGCATCGAAGCCGGTGACAAGATCCGCTGGCACGTCGACGACGACGGCGACGTTTCAATCAAACTCGTCAAGCAACACTACGGAGCGTTTTCAGGGCTTGAACCGGTCGACATCGGTGAGCCAACCGATGCAGCCGAAGATCACGACCTCGTTGTTGGAGACCACTGATGGCTGCGGTTGTTGTAGACGCAAACGTTCTCATCGCAGCCCGCCTCTCGCGCGATCAGAATCACGAGCGTGCGGAAGCGATCACACATGCAATAGACCAGGGGGAACTTCCGACAGCGTACGTCCTGAGCGACGTTCTCGAGGAGATTATCAACTACCTCCAAGCGAGAGCTGGGCACGACGTCGCTACAGAAACGCTCGATGCGGTGATCGAGAGTAGCGGATTCTCACTCAAACAGACGTCGAAGTCCGATTTCGACACAGGCCGTTCGCTGTTCCGTCGCTACGAGTCACTCTCGTTGACCGATGCCATCATTGTTGCAAGGATGCAACGAGAAGAGATCGACTATCTCTACAGTTTTGACGACGGATTCGACAGTGTGTCCCCGATTACTCGGCTTTCGACGGCTGATAATCCATTCGACCAATAGCGTTCCTCTGCTGGACGAGTGGCCGAGTAGCGTGCGAAATCACCAGTCACAGATCAAGGAAATTTCCGGGCGGACGTACCTCAGTTAGCTGCTCGGTGATCGTGCAGTGCGACCCGAGCGACGTCGATGCGGGGCGTCAGCGGATGGACGACCATCGGTGAACGGTTCTCGACGAGTACTATGCACGATTACGACGCCGAGGACCTGGAATGGCGACGCGTCGCACATCTGAGCGAGGTGGCCGTGCTGGCTGCCGCACATTTTTGGTAGAGATAGATAGATTTTGGTAAACTTCTTTATTTATCCCAAAATAACGCCCGCTATGGCAATCGAAACGGATTCGCACGGGCGGCTGTATCTATCCGTGGAGCTGCGGGAGAAGTACGGCGAGAAGTTCCACGTCGTCGAGTACGAGGACCGGCTTGAACTCGTCCCCATCGACGAGGACCCACTCCAGACAGTTCGCGACGCAGCCGGTGAGGCGTTCGAGGGTGAGTCGGTCGAAGAACTCCGCGAGGACGCGCGGGAGCAGGCGACGGCGGACGTCGACGCAGGCCCCGAGCGAGGAGTACGGACGGCGGAGCAATGCGACGACCGTGCCGCGGAGGACAGTGACGAATGACGACGTACGTTGAAACCGACTTTCTGCTCGCGCTCACCGGAGATGCCGACTGGCTCACTGACGGAGCGAAGGACACCCTCGAAGAACACGACGTGGTAACGTCCTCGGCCGCGTATCTGGAGCTCCTCCTCATCCGGGACCGGCACGAGGTCGAGTACGTCACGCTGTTCGCGAACATGCTCGAACTCGTTCCCGTCGGGAGCGAGGAGGAGCGGCAGATCGTACTTAAAAGTGCGAAGTATTTCGAGGCGGGGCTGACCGCGTTCGACGCGTTCCACGTGGCCACGGCTGAAGCCCGTGGCGCTCCTGTTCTCGGTTCGGATACCACGGACGACGTCGATTCCGAACGGATTTCGTTGGACTCCGACGGCGACGAGTGAGACTGTTTGAAACAAGATATCGGCCGATGACTTTCGGACTGTTCATCTTGACGGGTAGCGTCGCCAGCGTCACCACTCAGCATGCCCAGAAAGCCCCAGTCGTTGAGGCGGTCGCGCTTATCCGGTTGATCGATTAGCGTCGCTGGCGACACCACTCAGCATGCCCAGAAAGCCCCAGCCGCTGAGCGGTCGCGCTGCTCGCTGCGCTCCTCACCCGGCTCGCTCACTGCGTTCGCTCGCCGGGATTGCGGTGCTAGCGTCGCAGGGCGTCCCGCTCAGCGGCTGCCCCTTTCAGTCCCACCCAGGAGTGGTGGCCGGG
>JBDGPU010000007.1:0-26037 GCA_042219525.1 Halopenitus sp. | reverse complement strand
GACGTCGCAGTCGACGGTGTGGACGTCGCAGTCGACGGTGTGGACGTCGCAGTCGTCGGTGTGGACGTCGCCATCGGAGGGCTGGTCGTTCGTGGTCGACGTGTGAAAAAGCGGGACACGAGATGAGGGTAGTTACAGCGCGAGGTAGCCGCCGTTCGGCAGCACGCCGGCCAGGTAGAGCACGCCCACGAGGAACATCACGATGACGATGGCCATCGCGGGCGGGTCGACGTGGGTCCCCGAGTGCGAGTAGAAGATCCGCTGGGTCAACTCGCCGAGGAGCCCACTGAGTGCGCCGAACGCCGCGGCGACGAGGATCACGACCGGCTCGCTGCCGACCAGCGGCATCGCGACCACCGCGCCGACGGAGCCCATGAGCGTGATGTGATGGGTGACCGGGATCTTCTCGACGCCCAGCTGCAGGAACAGCAGGCTCATCGCCGAGATGGCGTAGCCGAGGAAGATGCTCCCTGTCTGGAGCCAGATGTAGCCGGCGAGGACGCCACCCACCAGGCCGATGGCGGTGACGCCGGACCAGCGGTACTGGTGGGGCAGCCACGGCTCCGTGGCCAACCGCACCTTCTCCGTGCCGCCGTCGGAGACGGCGCGCTTCTCCTCGCGCTCGAACGGCGACATGTCGAGGATGCTAGACCCGGCCGACGTGCCGACGAGCGGGTAGTCGAAGACGACGCGGGCGAGCAGCGCGGTCAGGACGACCGACAGCGCGATGCCGTCGGTGGGGAAGCCGATCCCGCCGGCGACCTTGGCGATGATCATCCCGAGCGCGCCGAAGAGCGCGCCGACCGCGAGGATGTCCGGCTTCGTCCCGAACGCGTAGAGGATGTTCTTCCCGAAGTGGTAGTCCCAGCCGTCGGGCTCCATCTCCGGGTACTTCTTGCCCGCGTACGCCGTCGCCGCCACGCCGCCTGCGAAGGCGATGTGCGGACCGGTGATGGCGCCGAAGCCGATGACGCCGGTGAGTCCAGTCGCGAGCTCGCCTTTCGGCACCGCTTCGAGGCTCCCGATCTGCCGCTGCAGGATCGCCACGCCCTCGCCGAGGAAGACGACGAAGCCGGTGAAGATGAACGCGGGCAGCGCGCCGATGGCCGCGCCGAACGCGCCGCCGGCGAGCGCCGCGATGAGCAGGACGACGAACGCCTCCACGCCCATCCCGATGACCGGAATCTGGAGTAGCAGTCCCGACATGGTCACTCCTCCTCCTGGGCCCAGTCGAGCGAGCGCTCGACCGCGTCGTCCCAGCGACCGTACATCTTGTCGGCCTGCGAGCCGTCCATCTCCGGGCTGAACTCCTCGTCGACCTGCCAGTTCGAGCGGAGCTCGTCGATGTCGTCCCAGTAGCCGACGGCGAGCCCGGCGGCGTACGCCGAGCCGAGCGCGGTCGTCTCGTCGACCTCCGGCCGGGCGATCTCCGTCTGGATGATGTCCGACTGGAGTTGACAGAGGAAGTTGTTCTTGACCGCGCCGCCGTCGACGCGGAGCGAGGTCGTCTCGACGCCGGAGTCGGCCTCCATCGCCTCCGCGATGTCGCGGGTCTGGTAGGCGATCGCCTCCAGCGTCGCGCGGACGATGTGGGCCTTCCGCGTACCGCGGGTCATCCCGACGATGGTCCCGCGAGCACGACCGTCCCAGTGCGGCGCCCCGAGGCCGGTGAATGCCGGGACGATGTAAACGCCGTCAGTCGACTCCACGGAGCGCGCGAGTTCCGCGGTCTGAGCGGCGTTGTTGATGAGGTCGACGTCCTCGAGCCACTCGATGGCTGCGCCGGTGACGAAGATGGAGCCCTCCAGCGCGTACTGGACGGGCTCGCCGGACAGCTGGAAGCCGATGGTCGTCAGCAGTCCGTGATCCGACTCGACGGCCTCGTTGCCGGTGTTCATCAGGTAGAACGAGCCGGTGCCGTAGGTGTTCTTCGCGTCGCCGGCGTCGAAGCAGGTCTGCCCGAACAGGGCGGCCTGCTGGTCGCCGAGCGCGCCGGCGACGGGCACTTCCGCGCCGAGGAAGCCCTGATGGTCGGTGTAACCGTACAGGTCCTCGTCGGAGGAGGGCCGCACTTCCGGCACCATCTCCTCCGGCACGTCGAACTCGTCGAGGAGCTCGTCGTCCCAGTCGAGGTCGTTGATGTTGTACAGCATCGTCCGGGACGCGTTCGAGACGTCCGTGATGTGGTTCCCGGTGAGCTTGTAGATGAGCCACGAGTCGATGGTGCCCATCAGCAGTTCGCCGTCCGCAGCGCGGTCGCGCAGATCCTGCGACCGACTGCTCGAGAGCTTCAGCGGCTCCGCGTTGTCGAGGATCCACTCCGTCTTCGTCGCCGAGAAGTAGGCGTCGCATTCGAGGCCGGTCTTCTCGCGGATGGACTCGACCTTGCCCGCATCCTGCAGCTCCTCGACGCGGTCCGTCGTCCGGCGGTCCTGCCAGACGAGCGCGTTGTGGACCGGTTTGCCGCTGTCGGCGTCCCAGACCACCGTCGTCTCGCGCTGATTCGTGATCCCGAGGGCGTCGAGCTGTCCCGCTTCGAGGTTGGCGTCCTCGAGCGCGTCCGTGACGACTTGCTTGGTGTTCTCCCAGATCTCGACGGGGTCGTGCTCGACCCAGCCGGGTTCGGGGTAGATCTGTTCGTGCTTCTCGTAGGCGTTGGCGATCACCTGGCCGCTGTGGTCGAAGACCATGAAGCGCGTGCCGGTGGTTCCCTGGTCGATAGCGCCGACGTACGTGTTAGCCATAGTTGGGTTGCTTCGACGGAGACAATTTCACTGTCGGATCCGTCTTATCGATAAACAATAACACACGCCATCATAAATGTTACCCACAATCGGCTGGCGTGGATAAAGTGGTATACTAGCGGCTATCTAGGTGTTTTTATCGAGGAAATTCGCAGAGGCACCGCGAATATCCGATCTCTGGATGCAGCGATCGTCCGCTCCCTCCGATAGCCCCACCGACGGTAGCTCGACGGGCGAGACTCTCGGGCGCGCGCCGGGCCGCAGCTCTCTCGTCACTCCCGCGCATAGACATTTCGGTTGGAAAGGCCGTCTACTGCCTGAATTTCGGTGATTGGTGTCGATACAGGTGCAGCCTCCCGCGGCGACGCGCCTCCAGCGAGTCCGCGTGGGCGCGTGCCCGAAGACAAAGAGGAATCGGGACACTGGAAGAATCCTCGATCCCGTCCAAACGATCCCTACCCTGGTATTTCGGTCGTTTCGGCTGGACGTACTGGTCGCGTACACGTGACACACCACATTTTTACTACTGTACTCGCCCTATCGGTAAAATGAAGTGTGCGCGAATCGAGTGTACGTGTATCAATGGCATCGCCACCACATATCGCCGTCGTCGGCGGCGGTTCGACCGGCACCGGGATCGCCCGCGACCTCGCGATGCGGGGGCTCGACGTGACCCTGGTCGAGCAGGGCAACCTGACGCACGGGACGACGGGCCGCATGCACGGCCTGCTGCATAGCGGCGGCCGCTACGCCGTCGCCGACCAGGCCAGCGCGGAGGAGTGCATCGCGGAGAACCGCGTCCTTCGCGACATCGCGAGTCACTGCGTCGAGATGACCGGCGGATTGTTCGTCAAGCGCCCCGAGGACTCCGAGGAGTACTTCCAGGAGAAGCTGCAGGGCTGTGCGGACTGCGGCATCCCCGCCGAAGTCCTCTCCGGCGAGGAAGCGCGCGCGATGGAACCGCACCTCGCGAAAGACGTCGAGAAGGCCATCTCCGTGCCGGACGGCGCGGTCGACCCCTTCCGGCTCGTCGTCGCGAACGCCGCGAGCGCGCAGGAGCACGGCGCGCGGATCGAGACGCACTCGACGGTCACCGACCTCCTCGTCGAGGACGGCGACGTCGTCGGCCTCGAGGTCGAGCACGCTTCCGGGTCGGGCAAGCGCATCCACGGCGCCGAGGGCGGCACGGAGACCATCCGCGCGGACCACGTCGTCAACGCCACGGGTGCGTGGGCGGGCCAGATCGGCGAGATGGCCGGCGTCGACATCGCCGTCCGGCCCTCGAAGGGCGTGATGACCATCATGAACGTGCGGCAGGTCGACACCGCGATCAACCGCTGTCGGCCGAAGGGCGACGCCGACATCATCGTCCCGCACGAGACGACCGCCATCCTCGGCACGACCGACGAGGAGGTCGACGACCCCGAGGACTACCCCGAGGAGCAGTGGGAAGTCGACCAGATGATCGAGACGCTCTCCGAGCTGGTCCCAATGTTGCAGGAAGCGCGCTCCATCCGCTCCTTCTGGGGCGTGCGCCCGCTGTATGAACCCCCGGACGTCGGCAGCGACGATCCGACCGACATCACGCGAGACTACTTCCTGCTCGACCACGCGGAGCGCGACGGACTTCCGGGGCTCACGAGCATCGTCGGCGGGAAGTTCACCACCTACCGCATGATGGGCGAGGAGATCAGCGACCACGTCTGCGAGAAGTTCGGCATCGACGCCGACTGCCGCACCGACGAGGTCCCCCTGCCGGGCAGCGAGGACTTCTCGGTCCTCCGCGACTACATGGACGAGTTCGGGCTCCGCTCGCCTATCGGCCGGCGGAGCGTCGAGCGCCTCGGCTCGCGCGCGGACGCCGTCCTGCAGACCGACGGCCCCAATCCGACGGTCTGCGCCTGTGAAGGCGTCACTCGCGCCGAAGTCCAGGACGCTATCGACGGCGCCGGCTCGGACCTCAACGCGGTCCGCATTCGCACGCGGGCCTCGATGGGCAACTGCCAGGGCGGGTTCTGCTGTCACCGGCTGGCCAGCGAGCTCCACGGCGAGTACGACGAGGCGACCGCCCGGGCCGCCTGGGACGAACTGCTCCAGGAGCGCTGGAAGGGCCAGCGACACGCGCTCTGGGGCGAGCAGCTCTCGCAGTCAATGTTGAACTACGCGCTGCACGCCGCGACGCAGAACCGGGATCAGGACCCGGCGGGGCGGGGAGGGGCCGGTGGCGTCGCAGGCGACGATGGGGACGGCACCGTCGACGGCGACGGGTCTGACGTCGACTTCGCCGCCTTCGACAGCGGTCCGCCCGGTGGCGACGCGGACGACGCCGCCGACGCGGCCGACGCCGGCGATACAGGCTCGCGAAGCGAGGGACCGGGCGACGCCGTCGCCGACGGAGGGAACCGTGGCGATTGAGTCCGAGGTGCTGGTGATCGGCGGCGGGCTCGCCGGGCTCACGAGCGCGCTCGCCGCCGCCCGTGAGGGGGCCGACGTCCGACTCGTCTCGTACAAGCAGAGCACGCTCCGGCACGCGTCCGGGCTCGTCGACGTGCTCGGCTACACGCCGGCCGGCGAGGGCCCCCTCGTCGATCCCTACGACGCGATTCCGGAGCTCCCCGAGGAACACCCGTACCGCACCGTCGGCGTCGAGGCCGTCCGCGACGCGATGGCGCTGTTCGACGACGCGGCGCCAGCCTACCGCGGCGGTCACACCGACCGCAACGCCCTCCTCCCGACCCACGGCGGGACGGTCAAGCCGACCGCGCGCTATCCGGCCGGGGCGGCGGCGGGCGTCGCCAGCGACGAGCGCGACGCGCTGCTCGTCGGCCTCGAGGCGATGGTCGACTTCGACGCCGAGCAGGTCGCGGCCCATCTCGAGGCGGCGGGCGTCCCGTTCGACGTGCGCGGGACGACGATTCGGTTCCCCGGCGACCTCCGCGCGGACGCGAAGATCACTCGGTACGCGAAGCTGCTCGACACCAACGGTGAGGTCGCCGTGCGCGGACGGAAGCGACCCGCCCGCGACGCGCTCGCCGAGCGCGTCGCCGCCGAGCACGACGGCGAGGCCCGCGTGGGCTTCCCGGCGATCCTCGGCGACGAGGCGGCGACCGACGTCCGGGCCGACCTCGGCGACCACCTCGACGCGGACGTGTTCGAGGTCCCGATGGGCCCGCCGTCGCTGCCGGGGCTCCGGCTCGAGGACGCCCTCTTCGCGGCGCTGGAGGCCGAGGGCGCCAGCATCGAGACGGGCAACCCCGTCACGGACTTCGACGTCGACGACGACGGGCGGGTCGAGCGGGTGTACGTGGAGAAGAACGGCGCACGGATCCCGAACGCCGCCGACCAGTACGTGCTCGCGACGGGCGGGCTCGTCGGCAAGGGCGTCGAGTCCGACCGCGAGGGCGTCACCGAGCCCATCTTCGACTGTCACGTTCCCCACGCCGACGACCGGTACGACTGGTTCGAGGGCGACGTGTTCGGCGACCACGCGTTCGCGAGCTTCGGGGTACGGACGGACGAGGATCTGCGGCCGACCGGGCCGAGAGGCGGCGTCGAGTTCGACAACCTGCGCGCGGCGGGCTCGGTGCTCGGCGGCTACGACTTCCCGGCGGAGAAATCGGGTAGCGGCGTTTCGATCGCGACCGGCTATGCTGCGGGCCGCGGCGCAGCGGAGGACCTTCGATGAGCGACGCAGACTCCAACACAGCATTCGACCCAGCGGAACCGAACACCGGCGAGTCGTTCGAGCCAGTCGACGTCTTCCCGGACAGCACCGACTTCGACCTCCGGCCGGGCGCCGACTCCTGTTACAAGTGCTCGACCTGCGACACGAACTGCCCGGTCGCGGAGGTCGACGACGACTTCCCCGGCCCGAAGTTCCAGGGCCCCGAGCAGTGGCGGCTCAAGCAGCGCGACGAGGACCACGAGGTCGACGATAGCGTGATGGACTGCTCGAACTGCATGCGCTGTGACAACGCCTGTCCGTCCGGCGTCCCGCTCTCGCAGATGCATAACACGGCCCGCGGCGAGTACGTCGATGAGCAAATGTCGAAGCTCTCCGTCGAGTACGTTCGCAACCGAATCCTCTCGAACTACCGCACGTCGGCGTGGCTCGCCAGCAAGGCGCCCCGCGTCGCCAACTTCGCGATGAACTTCGGGCCCGCACGCTGGGTGATGGAGAAGACGATGGGGATCACCAGCGAGCGCGACTTCCCCGAGTTCGCCCGGGAGACGTTCCGAGAGTGGTGGAATGGGCGGGGCGCGGCCGCCGAATCCCGCAAGCGCGCCCGCGAGGAGCGCGAGCGACGCGGCGACCCCGTCGACGCCGACAAGAAGGTCGCGTACTTCCACGGCTGCTACGCCAACTACAACACGCCCGAGGTCGGCAAGGCGATGGTCCGCGTCTTCGAGCACTTCGGCTACGAGGTCGTCGTCCCCGAGCAGGGCTGCTCCGGGACGCCGATGTTCGCGAACGGCATGCTCGACGACGCGCGCCGCCACGCCGAGGTCAACGTCTCTTCGATGGCGGACCTCGTCGCGGAGGGGTACGACGCCATCGCCTCCTGTACCTCCTGCTCGATGGCGCTGCGCCAGGAGTATCCGGAGCTGTTCGACATTGAGGGTATCGACGAGGTCGCCTCGCACACCTTCGAGTCCGTCGAGTACCTCCGTATCCACGAGGACCTCGGGGACGAAATCGCCGCGGCCGACGTCGACGCCGACGGCGACCTCGCGGCGGAGTTCGCCTACCACGCGCCGTGTCACGCCCGGAACCAGGGGCTCGAACGGCAGGCCGTCGAGCTGTTCGGCGACCTCGAGGGCGTCGGCGTCGAGGACGTTGGCGACTCCTGTTCGGGCATCTCCGGCACCTACGGCTGGAAGGAAGAGAAGTACGATACCTCGATGAAGATCGGCGACGAGATGTTCGAGCACATGGAATCCGCCGCGGGCGAGACCGGCATGACCGAGTGTCCCACCTGCGCGATGCAGATGGAACACGGCACCGGCTACGAGGTCCGGCACCCGCTGGAGCTGCTGGAGGCCGCACTCGTGGACTGACGCCGAGGATACCGACGACCCCGGGTGCGACGCCGTCCCCGTCACGTCCCGCGTCGCGCTCGACGTTCAACGGGACCGACAGCGGTGCAAAAACTGCAACTCTACTTCGAGTCAAATTTTTCGAAAAGCGGCATGCTTTACACCCTTCCGCATCCAATGGGTGGTATGTCATTACACACACGGGGCGTCGAGCAGGACGTCCGTGAGCTGAGCACGTTGCTCGGGGAGGTACTCTCCGAGCAGGCCTCTCCAGGCGCACTGGAAACCGTCGAGCGGGTCCGGACCGGCGCGATCGCCTACCGGCGCGACGAGGCCGACTCCCGAGCGGCCCTGCGCAACGAACTCGCCGACCTCGACGCGGCCAACCGCGAGGTCGTCGCGCGCGCGTTCACGACCTACTTCGAGCTGACCAACCTCGCGGAGGAACGGGAGCGCGTCAGGACGATCCGCGAGGAAAGCGACGCCGGGACGCTGGCCGAGAGCCTCGCCGCGGCCGTCGAACGCCTCGCGGCCGCGGACGCGAACCCCGAGGTCGTCCAGCAGGTGCTCGAGGACGTGCTCGTGGAGCCGACGTTCACCGCGCACCCGACCGAGGCGCGCCGGAAGACGGTGAAAGGCAAGCTCCGCTCCGTCGCGGACCTCATCGAGACGCTGGACGAGCGGCGACTCACCCAGCGCGAGCTCTCGCGTCTCGAGCGGGAGCTGGAGTCGGAGGTGACGAGCCTCTGGCAGACGCCGCAGATCCGCGACCGGCGCCCGGCGGTGACCGACGAGGCACGCAACGTGCAGTGGTACCTCGAGAACGTCCTCTTCGACGTCGTCGGCGAGGTGTACGACGAGCTGGAGGCCGCCCTCGCTGAGCACTACCCCGAGGTCGACGCCACAAAGCTGTTCGAGTTCCGCTCGTGGGCCGGCAGCGACCGCGACGGCAACCCCTACGTGACGCCCGAGGTGACGACGGACACCCTGGAGCGCCAGCGCCGCGTCGTCCTCGAGAAGTACCAGCGAAAGCTCGGCGACCTCTCCGGGGTTCTGAGCCAGGACGAGCGCGAGTTCGATGCGCCCGAGGCGTTCACCGAGCGGCTCGCCGCCGACAAGGAACGCCTGCCCGGCGTCGCCGAGGCGGTCGAGGAGCGGTACCCCGGCGAGCTCTACCGACAGAAGCTGGCCCTCATGCGCGAGCGCCTGGCCCGGGTCGGCGACGTGCGGCAGGGCGGCTACGCCGACGCCGACGAGCCGCTCGCCGACCTGGAAACCATCGTGGAGAGCCTCCGGGCCGACGGCGCCGACGCCATCGTCGACGCCTCCGTCGCGCCGCTCGTCCGCCAGGTCGACACCTTCGGCTTCACCCTCGCCAGTCTGGACCTGCGTGACCACCAGGAGAACCACACCGAGACGGTCGCCGCCGTCTTCGATCGCGAGGGCGTCGACTACGCGGACATGGACGAGGACGAGCGCGTCGCGGTGTTGACCGACGCCATCCAGCAGTCACAGCCGGTCGTCGACCTCGAGGGCGCCGACGTCGCCGGCGACGTCGGCGACGCGCCCGAAACGGGCGACTTCGACGACACCCCGGCCCGCGTACTCCGCCGGTTCGCCGCGCTCGCCGACTGGCAGCGCGAGTTCGGCGTCGACGCCATCGACACCTACTGCATCAGCATGACGGAGGAGCCGAGCCACGTCCTCGAGGTCCTGTTCCTCGCGGACCAGGCCGGCGTCGTCGACCTCCCCGGCTACTGCGGCATCGACGTCGTCCCGCTGCTGGAGACCGAATCCGCGCTCTCCGGCGCCCGGCGCATAATGGGCACCCTGTTCGAGAACGAGGCGTACGCCGCCGCGATCGACGCGCGCGATGGCGTCCAGGAGATCATGCTCGGCTACTCCGACTCGAACAAGGAGAACGGCTTCCTCGCGGCCAACTGGTCCCTCCACCGGAATCAGAAGCGGCTCGCGGCAATCACCGACGACTTCGACGTCGACCTCCGTTTGTTCCACGGCCGAGGGGGCTCCATCTCGCGCGGCGGTGGTTCGATGAACGAGGCGCTCCTCGCGCTCCCCACCGAGACGGTCACCGGCCAGGTGAAGTTCACGGAGCAGGGTGAAGCCATCGCCGAGAAGTACGCGAATCCGCGCATCGCCGAGCGGAACCTCGAGCAGATGCTGAACGCCCAGATACGGGCCCGCTATCAGGCGATCACCGCCGATGAGACGGACGCAACCCCGGACGCCTGGCAGTCGGGCATGAAGACCGCCGCCGACGCGGCCCGCGACGAGTACCGCGACCTGCTGGAGACGGACGGGTTCGTCGCGTACTTCGAGGAGGCGACGCCGATCCGCGTCATCGAGGACCTCAACCTCGGCTCCCGGCCGGCGTCCCGCTCCGGCGAGCGCACCGTCGAGGACCTCCGCGCGATCCCGTGGGTGTTCTCGTGGACGCAGGCGCGGTGTATCCTCCCCGGCTGGTACGGGCTCGGCACTGGGCTCCAGGCGTTCCTCGACGACGACGGCGACGTCGACACGCTCCGGACGCTCTACGACGAGTGGCCGTTCTTCCGGTCGATGCTCGACAACGCCGCGCTGGCGCTGGCGCGGACGGACCTGGAGATCGCCGCGGAGTACGCCGACCTCGCCGACGCCGACCTCCGCGAGACGTTCTTCGACCGCATCGAGGCCGAGTACGAGCGCTGCGTCGACCTCGTGCTCGATATCACCGGCCGCGACGCGCTGCCGCCGCGCGCCTGGGTCGGTGAGAACCTCGACCGGCGGAACCCCTACGTCGACCCCCTGAACCTCCTGCAGGTCCGCCTGCTGGGCCAGGGCCACCTCACCGACGCCGAGGACCGCGCGCTCCGCCTGACCGTGAAGGGCGTCGCCGCCGGGATGAAATCCACCGGATAGCTGTCCCCGGCGTCGACGCCGACGCACCGTTTCTTACACCGCAGCCCCCTGCCGAAACGCGAGACGCGAGACGCGACCCAACCATGCGCATTGCACTCATTGCACACGACGACGAGAAGGACGAACTGATCGACTGGGCCATCGAGCACGCGGCGATCCTCGGCGCGAACGAGTTGATCGCCACGGGGACGACCGGCGGCCGGCTGAACGACGAGACCGACCTCACGGTCGAACCGCTCACGTCCGGACCGCTCGGGGGCGACCTGGAGATCGGGGCAGCCATCGTCGCGGGCGACTGCGACGCCCTGGTCTTCTTCCGGGACCCGATGACGGCCCAGCCGCACGAGCCCGACATCTCCGCCCTGTTGCGGATCTGTGACGTTCGCGGCGTGCCGCTGGCGACGAACAGAGCGAGTGCGACGGCGCTGCTGACCGGGCTCGTCGATTCGGGGTCGGCGGCGGGGACGCAGTAGCTGGGACCTCGAGTTTTTATGCAGTGGTGGGTGAAATTGAGCCCCGGGATCGTTCAGTCCAGAGGATACATCTATCAACGGGGATCGGATACGTGGCGTTTCGTCGCCTCGGTCACCGAGAGGGAATCGTCCACCGTCAGCGTGAGGGCCTCACCGTCGACGGTGTACAAAAATCGGGACTCGAAGGGATCGGTGGACAGAACAGACTCTTCAACGCTTGACAGTACGAATTGTTGGCCCTGCGGGGAGCGCGGATCGATACCGTGGACGATCATGAACTCCATCAACTCGGTGTGGTTTCCGAGATATGTTGCAACAGGTGCCGTCAACTCGAATAGGCAGTTCGTGCAGTTCGCGGTGAATAAAGCGGCATGGCGGTGCTCACACTGCTCACATCGTCCGTCATCGTCTGGGTGGTTCTCACAGGCCTTCGTCGAGTATTCGATCGGTGCCGAACACCGTGGACAGATGTCCCGCGATATCGCGTATATTTGGGTCGCCGTCCAGTCTTCAGCTGCCTCCAACACCTCGTTGGCTGTTCGGTCCTGGATGCCTGCTGGCGGGAGTAAGAAGTGCCCGAGTGTTCCGTGGTCGTCAAATCGATCCCGTTCTGGATTTTTGTACCCACCCGAACCCATGCCGGAACACTCAGTGCAGTGCATCTCGACACGCTCTTGCTGGAAGGCTACACGGGTATCGGCTCCACAGTAGGGGCACGGGTCATCGATCGTGGTCGGTTCCAGAATGGGATTGTCGGTGATCGCCCCCGAGAGTACGGCCTCAACGACGCGTTGGCCTGCCTGCCAGAGGTCGTATCCCTCCTCGGTCTTACTGACGAAGTGGCCGACGAGTTGTTCGAGGTGGTAATCGAAGTTCGACGAATCGTCGTACTCGACGCGATCGAATATATCCGAATACGCCAGTGGTTCATCCGCTGCTCCGAGCGTTCGCAAGATCTGGAGGCGAACCGCGTTGCCAAGTGCGGCGAACGCCTCATCGGGCGAGAGGGCCGTAGATTCTGTTGAATAGGTATCGTTGGCCATACGGCAACTACGGTTGGTGTTGGTGTTAACGTTAGGCCATGTCGATCCGTCGGGGTAAACCCGGCAGAGTGAACGGTCAGGGACGTTACCGTAATGTATTACCGATGAACGTTATTGTCCTTCTCCACGGTATCTTTAAATTGCATGGCACTTGTTAGCGCGCAACGATGGGAATCGCTCGAAAACCGGCGGTCGACGCTTTTTCTCGTCGCCGGGATCCTGTTTGGAATCAACGTCGTTATCGTCGCGACCGGTACCGCGACGGGCTCGGATGAGATGACCACGTTGTTGGGTGAAGCGTTCAATGCAGCTGCGTGGGCTGTCGCTCTCGTTGGCCTGCTCGGGTTCTATCCCGGGATCGCCGACCGAAGTGGCTGGCAGGCTCGTGCCGGGGGCGTCTGCGCCGCGATAGGTGTGGTTGTCTTCACGGCCTTGTCCATATTGTCGCTCATGTTCTATCTAGAGGTCGTCGAAGGAAACATCGGGAGCCTCGTTCCGCTTATCCTTCCTGGAGTGATCATCGGGGGTGTACTGTCGTTCCTCTTATTCGGCATCACCAGCCTGAGAACCGATAGCCACCCACGGAGCATCGGAGTCCTACTACTCTTCCCGCCCCTCATCGTCGTCGGGAACATCATCAGCGGGGCCGCTGGCGTCGAATCCTCGTATTTCCTCCTTGGAGTTGTGAGCGGTCTACTCTTGGTGATGCTCGCCCTCGGATTCCGGTTACGGTCGTCCGCTCCGAGTTCTGACCAGGGTGAGGTCACCCCAAAGGGGGCTGCGAAATAACGGTCCCCGAATATGCTTTGAGCGGTCCGCATATCCTACGTATATCCCAATCTCGGCGAACCGTCCTTTGTGATTCGAGAAGTCGCCTTGCTGAATTTGCGCCCTCTATGTAGCACACTCCTTTGTTCAGCAGGGTTCCTACCAGCAACCAGATGGGTCGATAGCGGGCGTGATACATTCACGCTCTGTATTCAGCACGGCGTCTTCGGGATACTTCACTGGTGACAGGAACCGCGTAACACATTCGCTCTCTCCCTCTACTAGCTGTTCCAGCCTATTTCTGGATGGAGGAACCCCCTTTGAAGATCGGAACGACCGGAGAATGGAGCCGCGAGAGAACAGCGGGCGACGAGAAAACGGTGGCTGGCGACGCGCCTCACTCCTCGTCCGTCACGGCCGACTCGTAGACGACGCCGCGGTCGCCGTCGACGGTGACGACGGTGCCCTCGGAGATCGGCTCCGAGACGCCGCTGACCATCGGCACGCCGACCTCGCGGGCGATCATCGCCGGGTAGCTCGTCATCCCGTGGTCGGTGGCGACGATGGCGGCGATCTTCGAGAGGTCGCCGTCGAACTCGCCGTCGAACGACGCGGGCAGCGACACCACCGCCGCGTCCGGGCAGTCCGTGAGGTCGCCGTCGGCCGTGTGAAACACCGTGCCGGCGGCGCGGCCGGAGCGGACGCCGGTGCCGCTCGCGATGACCTCGGCGGCGAGGTGGACCTTCAGCGTATTCGTCGTGTTCGCGCCTTCGAGGTCCGTCATCATGCCCGCGAGGACGACGACCGTATCGCCGCTGTCGGCGATGCCGGCGTCGACGGCGGCGGTTGCGGACTGCTCGATGAGCTCCGCAGCGCCGGCCTCCGGCGAGGACTGGTATCTCGGCTCGACGCCCCACAGCAGAGCGAGGCGGCGCCGGACGGCCGGGTCCGGGGTCACGGCGACGACGGGGACGGCTGGCCGGAACTTCACGACCTTGTGGGCCG
Organism: Halopenitus sp.; assembly: GCA_042219525.1. GTDB lineage: Archaea > Halobacteriota > Halobacteria > Halobacteriales > Haloferacaceae > JBDGPU01. Next base: position 12,048 of record JBDGPU010000007.1, on the reverse strand, counting down.
TGTACCCCGACTCCGTCACGGTGACGACGGCTTCCGCGTCGACGTCGCGGGCGAGGTACCGCGCCGAGCGCGCGATGGCGTCCGTCTTGGCGTCGCCGGCCGCGGGCACGCGGTTGTCACGGGATTCGGCGTACTCCTCGCTCGCCTCCACGTCGCGGACGATGCGGTCCATCGTCTCGACGACGCGGACGGGGTGGTCGCCGACGGCGGTTTCGGCGGAGAGCATGACGGCGTCGGTGCCGTCGAGGACGGCGTTGGCGACGTCGGAGGCCTCCGCGCGGGTCGGGCGCCGGTCGTGGACCATCGAGTCCAGCATCTCCGCCGCCGTGATAACCGGCACGCTCGCGACCTGTGCCTTCCGGATGATCCGTTTCTGGACGATGGGCACTTTCTCCAGCGGGTACTCCACGCCGAGGTCGCCGCGGGCGACCATCACGCCGTCGGCGGCTTCGAGGATCTCGTCGATGTTCGCGACGGCCTCGGCGCGCTCGATCTTCGCGATGACCGGAACGTCCGCGTCGAAGCCGCTCAACACGTCGTTGACGGCGTAGATGTCGTCGGCCGAGCCGACGAAGCTCGCGGCGACGTAGTCGGCGCCCGCGTCGGCCGCCAGCCGGAGCTCCTCGCGGTCGCTCTCGCTGACGACCGCCAGCCCGAGGTCGACGCCAGGGACGTTGACGCCCTTCCGGCCGCCGAGCTGGCCGCCGGAGGCGACGGTGACGACGACCTCGTCGCCCTCGACGCGGTCGACGGTCAGCTCGATGCGCCCGTCGTCCAGGAGCACCTCGTCGCCGGGGCTGACGGCCGACAGCGACGTGGAGAGGCCGACGACCTCGTCGTCGACGATGTCGCCCACGACGAGGCGACGCTGTTCGCCGGTCGGAAGGTTGGCGGGCTCCTCGAGGGGGGCGGTGCGGATCTCCGGGCCGGGGACGTCCAGCATCGTCGCGACCGCTTCGCCCTGCTCCTCGCCGACCTCGCGGACGCGCTGGAGGACGGTCTCGCGGTGGTCGATGGAGCCGTGGCTCGCGTTGAGCCGGGCGACGGACATCCCGGCGTCGACGAGGTCGCCGATGGCCTCGCGACTGTCCGAGGCCGGCCCGAGCGTACAGACGATTTTCGCTCGCCGCATCTACAGGACGATGCTCTTCGTCTCGACGAACGACTCGATGGTGTAGCCGATCCCCTCTCGGCCGATGCCGGAGTCCTTCACGCCGCCGAACGGGATGTCGCCGAGGCCGTGGCTGGGGGCGCCGTTGATGCGCACGCCGCCGGCCTCCAGCCGGTCGGCCACGCGCATCGCGCGGTCGTAGTCGCTCGTGAACACCGAGGCGTCGAGCCCGAGATCGCCGCCGTTGGCGACCGCGAGCGCGTCCGCCTCGTCGGCGACGGTCGTCACGGCGACGACCGGGCCGAACTGCTCCTCGTCGACGATGCGGGCCTCCCGGGGCACGTCGGCGAGCAGCGTCGGTTCGACGACGCGCCCGTCGCGCTCGCCGCCGCGGACGAGCGTCGCGCCCTTCTCGATGGCGTCGTCGATGAGCTCCTCGACCCAGTCGGCCTGCGACTCGGAGATGAGCGGGCCGAGCTTCGTGTCCTCGTCGAAGAGGCTGCCGACGTGCCAGTCGTCCATGTTCGCCTCGATGCGGGCCACGACGTCGTCGTGGACTGCTTCGTGGGCGAGCACGCGAGACACGGCCGAGCAGCGCTGGCCGGCGTACTTCAACGAGCCCGCGGTCGCGGCGTCGGCCGCCTCGTCGAGGTCGGCGTCGGGGAAGACGATGGCCGGCGCGTTGCCGCCCAGCTCCATGTGGAGCTCGACCATGCCGCTGACGGACGCGACGTGCTTCCCGGCGCCCGAGGAGCCGGTCATCGCGATGCCCGCGAGGCGATCGTCGCCCGAGAGCACGTCGCCGATGTCGCTGGCGTGGCCCGGGACGAACCCGAAGGCGCCGTCCGGGAGGTCGGGCGCGGCGTCGACGATGATCTCCGCGAGGATCGCCCCGCTGACCGGCGTCTTCGAGGCCGGCTTCAGGATGACGGCGTTGCCGGCGGCGAGCGCGGGCGCGACCTGGAGGGCCGTCGTCGACAGGGGGTAGTTGTACGGCGTGATACAGAGGATGGTCCCGATGGGCTCCTTCTTCACGATGGCGCGCCAGCCCTCGTGGCCATCGGTTGTGCCTTCGACGTAGTCGCCGTCGAGCGAGCGGGCCTCCTCGGCCGCGCGGCGGAAGCGCTCGGCGGCGGCGTCGACCTCGCCGCGCGCGCTGCTGATCGGCTTGCCGGCCTCGCGCACGATGACGTCGGCGAGTTCGGCCTTCCGCGCCTCGATGCCGTCGGCGATGGCGGTCATCCAGTTCGCGCGCTGGACGACCGTCGTGTCGCGCATGGCCGGTTCGGCCTCGGCGGCGGCCGAGAGCGCTTCCTCGGCGTCAGCGGGAGTCGCGGCGGCGACGCGGGCGAACGTCGTCTCCTCCACGAGGTCGGTGACCTCGATGTGGTCGGTCGTCGGCGTCCACTGGCCCTCGATATACAGATCTTCCGCGTTCGATGCAGGATTTGCAGCCATCTTACCCGGGGGTACGTCGGGCAAGTACAAAGTATTTACTCAGAGTAAAGTAAAGTTCTGAGATCCCCGGCAACCGGGGTGATCCGACACGAAACGGTAGCAGGGACGGTCGAGAGGGCGGCAGCTTCGGGTATTGTTTACTAGCGATCCGACCAATGGAGAAATCTCGCCGAAAAAGTCGGTGCCTGCGGAACGACGATTCCTTATCGTGGGTACTGCTGAGAAAGGTCCGGGGTCGTTTCCTCCGCGTCGTCCTCGCCTTCGGGGCTCACGCTGCCGGTCCGGTAGCCCGCCAGGTCCAGCGTCACGTGGTCGAAGCCGAGATCGGTGAGGTGCTCCTCGGCGGCCGTTGCGAAGTCCGGGTCGAGGGCGTGTTCGAGCTCCTTGCGGGCGACCTCGATGCGGGCGAGCCCGTCGTGGTCGCGCACGCGGAACTGCGAGAAGCCCCACTCTCGGAGTAGCTTCTCGGCCTTCTCGATGCGCGAGAGGCGCTGTTCGGTGACCTCGATGCCGGTCGGGATGCGCGAGGAGAGACAGGCCATCGAGGGCTTGTCGGCGACGGAGAGGCCGTAGGCGTCCGCGATGGCGCGGACCTCCTCCTTCGTCACGTCGTGGGCCAGCAGCGGGGAGAACACCTCGAGCTCGTCGACGGCGCGGAGCCCGGGACGGTGGCCCTCGCCCTCGTCGGAGGCGTTCGTCCCGTCACAGACCGTTTCGATGCCGAGCTCGCGGGCGCGTTCGTACATCTTCCCGAGCCGCATCGTCCGGCAGTGGTAACAGCGGTCGTCGTCGTTGGCGACGAAGTTCGGGTCGTCGAGCTCGGAGAACTCCACGACGTCGTGACGGATCCCGATCTCGTCGGCGACGCGCGAGGAGTCCTCCAGCTCCCCGTCCGGCAGCGTCTCGCTTTTCGCCGTGCAGGCGACGGCGTCGTCGCCAAGCGCGTCCCGCGCGAGCGCGGCCACGACCGACGAGTCGACGCCGCCGGAGAAGGCGATCACGACCCCATCGCGGTCCGCGAGGCCGTCCCGGACCGCCTCAGCCTTCGCCGCCGTCTCCGGGGCGAGCGCGTCCTGATCCATGGCGGGGATTCGCCGCGCCGAGAGAAAAGGGCACTGACCCAGGGCAGCGAGCGACGCGCTACGGTCACTGGCACGGTCGCGGCCGACCGGCGCCTCGCGCAGCGCGCCCGCTGCGCGTCGACGCCCCGGGCGGCTGCCACCGACCCGCACCCTTTTGAGGGTTGCCGCGATACCTGCTCCCGATGGAGTTGGAGGCGATCCCGGGCGTGGGCGCGAAGACGGCCCGGGCCCTACAGGAACTCGACGACCCCGAGTCGGCGCTGTCCTCAGGCGACGTCGCCGCCCTCGCCCGCGCGCCGGGCGTCACCGAGGGCCGCGCTGCCCAGATTGCCCGTGGCGCGATCCGGCAACGGCACGACGACGAGGGCGGCGTGCTCGCGACCGACCGGGCCCGCGAGGTGTATCGCGACGCGATCGGGCTGCTCAAACAGCGCACGGTCACCGACTACGCCGAGAAGCGGCTGGAGACGTTCTACCCGAGCGCGTCCCGCGAGCGCATCCGCGAGGCGCAGGCGTTCGCCGAGCGCGCGGCCGAGCGCGAGCCCGACCCAGACGTGCTCGACGCGCTCGACGGGGTCGAACCGCTCGAGGAACCCGGGACGGTCCGCGTGCGCGAGCGCTGCATCGCGACCGCCGACGCGGAGCGCTACGCGGCAGCGGAGGAGCGCGTTCCGGAACTCTCGGCCGAGATCGTCGAGGACACGCGCGACATCGCCGAACTCGCGCGCTCCTACTCGACGGTCATCGTCGTCGACGAGGAGTTCGCCGGCCTCGACGTCGACGGCGACGTGAAGGTCCGGCCGAACGCGCTGGAGAACCCGGCTGAAACCGTCCCCGAGCGCCTGCTCGCCTTCTTCGCGGCGAACCGTGACCGCCTGCTCGCCGCGGCCGAGGTCCACGAGGTCGCCGACGAGGAGCCGCCCGTCGACGTCGAGCGCCTGCGCGACGCGCTCTCGCGGGTCGACGAGGACGGCACCGTCGTCGGCGACGACGAGTTCGACCGCCTGGCCGTCGCCGTCGACGACCTCGACGCCGCCGTCGGCACCGCGGAATCCGTTGCCAACGATCACCTCCGGGACGCGATCCGCGAGAAGGACGTCACCATCGAGGGCCAGGACTTCCTCTCGCTGGTCGAGCAGGGCGCCCGCGTCGACTCGCTGCTCTCCCGCGAGCTCGCCGACGAGTACGACGAGGCGCTGGACAAGGCCCGCGACCACGTCGCCGACAGCCTGTTCCTCGCGGACGACGAGGCCGAACTCGCGAGTCGGATCTTCGGCGGCGAGCCGACGTTCCCGGTCGAGCACGAGGAGGAGGCCGTCGCCCGCCTGCGCACCGAGCTGACCGCCGCGCGCGACCGTCGCGCCGCGAAACTGAAGGCCGACCTCGCGACGGCCCTCGGCGACCTCCGCGACCCGGTCGAGGACCTCGTTCGCGACGCCCTCGAACTCGACGTCGAACTCGCCATCTCTCAGTTCGCCCGCGACTTCGACTGCATGCTGCCGGAGTTCGTCGACGGCGACGAGGTCGGGGACACCGACGGCGCCGCCAGCAGCGGCGGCTTCACCATCGAAGGTGGCCGCTCGCCGCTCCTCGACGTCGACTTCGACGAGGTCGAACCCGTCGACTATGGAGTCGAGGGCGCGACGCTGCTCTCCGGCGTCAACTCCGGCGGCAAGACGTCGACGCTCGACCTCGTCGCGCTGGTGACGATCCTCGCACAGATGGGCCTCCCCGTCCCGGCCGAGCGCGTCGAACTCGAGCAGTTCGGCGAGATCCACTACTACGCCAAGTCGCAGGGCACCCTCGATGCCGGCGCGTTCGAGGCGACGCTGCGGGATTTCGGCGACCTCGTCGACGGCGCCGACGGCCGGCTCGTGCTCGTGGACGAGCTCGAATCGATCACGGAGCCGGGCGCGTCCGCGAAGATCATCGCGGGGATACTCGAAGCGCTGGACGACCAGGAGGCCACAGCCGTCTTCGTCTCACACCTGGCGCGGGAGATCCGCGAGGCCGCCGACTTCGACGTCGCGGTCGACGGCATCGAGGCGACCGGCCTCGTCGACGGCGAACTCCGCGTCAACCGCTCGCCACAGAAGGACCACCTCGCGCGGTCGACGCCGGAGCTCATCGTCGAGAAGCTGGCCGACGACCGCGGCGGCGAGTTCTACGACGCGCTGTTAGAGAAGTTCTGAGGGCGCAGTCACCGGATCCCGCGTGGCCAGTGCGGCTCTCGGCGAACTCCTGAACCTTTTCCCGGGCGGCGCGCGCACTCCGTCGTATGCTCATCCTCGCGTCGCTGCTCCTCGTCGCCGTCCTCACCTTCCTTGCGGTGACGGTCGGCCCGCTGTACGTCGCCGACCGGTTTCGCGACACGCGGGCGCCGACCGACGCCGAGCGTGAGACGCTGTCGGCGCTCAGGGCGGAGGCCGGCCTCGACGTCGACCGAGTCGCGATCTTCGAGACCGACGAAGCCGCCGCCGACGGAGACGAGGCCAGTGCTGCCGCTGCCGGCGACGAGGCCACCGCCGTCGCTGCCAGCGACGAGACCAGCGCCGCCGCTGCCGAGACGCCGACGATCGATGTCGGCGTCAAGGGACCGCCGGGCCGGCGCGTCCTCTTCGTCACCGACGACGTCCTCGACGTGCTCGACGAGGACGTGGCAGTGGCGCTGCTGGCCGCGGAGGCCGGCCGCCTGGAGACGTACTACAACGAGTTCCGGGCCGTCGCCGTCGCCGTCGTCGTCGCGATCCTCGCCGCGGTCGTGACGACGATCGTCCCCTTCGAGCCCGGTTTCACTGCGCTCGCTGCCATCGGCTTCGTCTCCTTCTGGGTCGGCCGGCGGGTGCAGTACGCCGCGGACGCCCGCGCCGCCGAGCGGGTCGGCGCCGAGACCCTCGCCGACGCGTTCGAGCGTGTGGCCGAACTGCAGGGCGTCACCCCCGAAACCGGCACCTGGCGGACCTGGTTCGAGGTGCAACCCCCACTGGGCGACCGCATCGCGGCGCTCCGCGAGGGCCGTTGACCGCGGGTTCGGTGATAAAGTTCGGGACGCCGTCGACAGCGTGCTCGCGAGCGACGCCGACAGGCTGAATTCTGCCGCCGATCCCCTTTATAAGGAGACCGGGAGGCGAACCCCTGAAATACCGGGTCCCCCTATATATCGTATAGTGTCACAGCAGTTGGCCGAGGTCGAGACGCTGTTCCTCCACGAGGGCCGGAGCGACTACACCGTCGCGGCGCTTCGCGACGGCGACCGGGTCCTCCACGGGCGGCTGAAACTGAAGGAGACGAGCGCGGGCCCCCGCCCGGGCAAGTTCCACGCCGTGCGCGGCGACGAGGAGGAGCCGCGCCGGCCGGAGGAGTTCGTCGAACTCGCCCGCGCAGCGAACCGCATTCGGATCTCACAGCAGACCTCGAAAGAGGGCCGGAAGCGGCTGCAGTCGATGCTTTCAGGATACCAGCTCGACGCGCTCGTCGTCCGGACGTGTCGCCGGTGTGCGACCAACGGCGACTACTCGCCCATCACCGAGGAGACGGCTATCGCCCACAACGACGAGCACATCTGCCCCGACTGCGCCTTCCGGGAACTCGACCGCGAGCTCTCGTTTAAAGGCGGCTTCACGGGCGCGGCCGAGGACCGCCTCGAGGATCTCCTGCTGGAGGTCGGCGACCTCGACCGTATCGTCAACCTGCTCCAGGGCGGCCTCGACCCCGATCTGACGAAGTACGACGAGGTGTCGGCCACCGTCGACGACATCTCGCCGGTCCGCACCGACGAACTCGACCTCCACCCCGAACTCGCGAAGCGGACCCAGAACCGCTTCGAGGAGCTACTTCCGGTTCAGAGTCTCTCCGTCCGAAACGGGCTCCTCGACGGCGAGGACCAGATGGTCGTGAGCGCGACGGCGACGGGGAAGACGCTCGTCGGCGAGCTCACGGGTATCGACCGCGCGCTGAAGGGCGAGGGAACGCTCCTCTTTCTGGTGCCCCTCGTCGCGCTCGCGAACCAGAAGCACGAGGACTTCCAGGACCGCTACGGCGACGTGCTGGACGTCTCGCTCCGCGTCGGCTCCTCGCGGATCACCGACGAGGGCACGCGGTTCGACCCCGGCGCCGACGTCATCGTCGGTACCTACGAGGGGATCGACCACGCGCTCCGGACGGGGAAGGACCTCGGCGACGTCGGCACGGTCGTCATCGACGAGGTCCACACTCTCAAGGAGGGCGAACGGGGCCACCGCCTCGACGGCCTCATTTCGCGGCTGAAGTACTACGCCGAGGAGCGCCAGGAGCGCACGAGCCACGGCTACGAGGGGGCCCAGTGGGTGTACCTCTCCGCGACAGTCGGTAACCCCGGGTGGCTCGCCAAGCAGCTCCAGGCGACCCTGATCGAGTTCGAGGAGCGCCCGGTGCCCATCGAGCGCCACGTCACCTTCGCGGACGAGCGCGAGAAGACCCGCATCGAGGACAAACTCGTCCAGCGGGAGTTCGACCAGGAGTCCTCGAAGGGGTACCGCGGCCAGACGATCGTCTTCACGAACTCGCGGCGGCGCTGTCACGAGATCAGCCGGAAGCTGAACTACTCGTCGGCGCCGTACCATGCCGGCCTCGACCACGGCCGCCGGAAGCAGGTCGAGCGCCAGTTCCTCGACCAGGACCTCTCGGCGGTCGTCACCACCGCCGCGCTGGCGGCCGGTGTCGACTTCCCGGCCTCGCAGGTCATCTTCGACTCGCTGGCGATGGGCATCGAGTGGCTCTCCGTCCAGGAGTTCTCCCAGATGCTCGGGCGGGCGGGTCGCCCCGACTACCACGACCGCGGGCGCGTCTACCTGCTCGTCGAGCCCGACGCCGTCTATCACAACTCGATGGACATGACGGAGGAGGAGGTCGCGTTCAAGCTCCTCAAAGGCGAGATGGAGGACGTCAACACCGTCTACGACGAGACCGCCGCGGTCGAGGAGACGCTCGCGAACATCACCGTCGCCGGCAAGCAGGCCAAGCGACTCAACGACCGGATGATCGGCGAGATCCCGACGAAGCATGCCGTCGGCAAGTTGCTCGAGTGGAACTTCATCGACGGCTTCGAGCCGACGCCGCTCGGCCGCGCCGTCACCCGGCACTTCCTCGACCCCGACGAGGCGTTCCGCATCCTCGACGGGGTCCGGAAGGGAACGCCGCCGTACAAGCTGGTGGCGGAGCTCGAGCTGTACGACGAGGAGCTGTAAGCGGCGGCGACGCGGCGAGCGCGCCTTTTATCGCTCGCGCGCTCAGACACCCCAGAAGAACGCGATGCCCAGCGTCGTCACCACCGTGAGGACCAGCTGGAGCGGCGCGCCAACCCGGAAGTAGTCGGTGAACTTGTAGCCGCCGGGGCCGTACACCATCAGGTTCGTCTGGTAGCCGATGGGCGTGAGCATCGCCGACGACGCCGCGAAGGTTACAGCCAGGACGAACGCGAAGGGGTTCGCGCCGAGCTCCTGGGCCACCTGCACGGCGACCGGGATCATGAGGACCACGCTGGCGTTGTTGCTGACGACGTTCGTGATCAGGGCCGTGAACAGGTAGAACACGCCGAGGACGACGACCGGCGCGAGGCCCTCTGTGCCGAGCACGATGACGCTCGCGAGCCACGCCGCGGCGCCGGTCCGCTCCATCGCGACGCCGAGGGGGATGAGGCCCGCCAGCAGGAAGATGACGCTCCAGTCGACGGCCTCGTACATCTCCGTCGGCTTGACACAGCCCGTCGCGACCATCGCGACGACGCCGCCGAGTGCGCTGATGAGGATGGGCATCACGTCAAGCGCCGCGAGGCCGATGACGGCCCCCAGGATGGCGAGCGTGACCGGAATCCGGCTCGTCCGGATATCCGGCCGCGTGATCTCGCGGGCGAGGATGAAGTTCCGGTCGTTGCTGAACCGCTGGATCGTGTCCGCCGTCGCCTGTATGAGGAGGGTGTCGCCCGGGCGGAGCGTTCGCTCGTCCATGCGGGCGTGGATGACTTCCTCACCCCGACGGATCGCGAGCACCGTCGCGTCGTAGCGGCTGCGGAAGTTTAGCTCGTCGAGCGTCTCCCCGACCGGCGTCGACCCCGGCGCGATCACGATCTCGACTAAGTTCTGCTCCTCCTCGGGTTCGATCTCCGCGGCCGTCGCGTCCAGGTCCTCGTCGTGGACCTCCTCGTCGGGCGCGAGGTCGAGTCCCTCGGCGTCGACGAGGGTGAGCAGGCTCTCCCGGTCCGTTCGAAGGACGAGCACGTCGCCGGCCCGGATCTCCTTGCGGGCGAGCGGCTCCGTGAACGCCTGGTCGCCGCGGACGAGCTGGACGATGTCGGCGTCGACGGCGAGGTCGGTCAGGCTCTGCTGGACGGTCTGGCCGACCAGCGGCGAGTCGTCTGGGACGACGACCTCCGTGAGGTACCCGGTCATCTCGAACTCCTCGATCAGCTCGTCGTCGACCTTGATCCGCTCGGGGACGAGATAGCGCCCGACCGTCGCCAGGTAGACGGCGCCGGTCACGAGGACGACGACGCCGAGCTGGGTGAACTCGAACATCGAGAATGGGTGGCCGATCAGCCGGCCGGAGATGTCCGAGGCGAGGATGTTCGTCGACGTCCCGATCAGCGTGAGCATGCCGCCGAGCATGGAGACGAACGAGACGGGCATCAGCAGCTTCGAGGGGGAGATCCCCGTCTTCTCGGAGATGGTGCTCACCATCGGGATCATAATGGCCACGACCGGCGTGTTGTTGATGAAGCCCGCCGTCCCGCCGGCGAGCCCGAGGACGGAGAGGAGCTGCTTGAACGGACTGTGCCCGTAACGGTCGGCGATCTCCGCGCCGATGATGTTTACGAGCCCGGACTGGCGGATCCCCTCGCTGAGGATGAACATCGCGAGCACGGTCAGCGTCGCGGAACTCGAGAAGCCCGAAACGCCCGTTGCCGGATCCACCCCAGTCCAGGGTTCGAGCACGACCAGCGCGAAGAGAACCGATATAGCGACCACGTCGATCGGCAAGGGTTCCGTGACGAACAGGACGAGCGCGACCGCGATGATCGCGAACACGAGGAGGATCGCCGGCGTCAACGGCGGGATGTTGCCACCGGCCTGCGCGAGTGGAACGAACACGAATATCCGAACGATATCCGGAACCTGCAAAGAACTTTCCATCCCCGCAGCCGGCACGTCCCCCTCGACGGCGACCGCGAGCGAAACGCTTTACCGCTCGATGGCGGTAAAGCAGTGTACAGGGACCGTAGGGTAGCTTGGTATCCTTCGGCGTTTGGGACGCCGTAACCCGAGTTCAAATCTCGGCGGTCCCATACTTTTCGAGCCGGGTACAGGGAGTCCTCCTCGAAGACGTTCGTCCGCTCCCTCGCCGTCGCTTTCGAATCGACAGACGTTGCGACGCACCGGATCGGGTGGTCGGGACGCGCCGGCCCTAGCTGTCGCCGAGTTCAGCTGTCGACAGCTTGTCCTGGCGTCGGGGTTAGCTGGCGCCGACCTCGTCGGGCTCGTAGATCGTCCCGCAGCTGTTGCACTCGAACACCTTGTGGGTCCCTTCGGACGGTTCGTGTTCGGCCGACGCGACGAGTTCGCTGCCACAATCTGGACATTCCGGCATGGTCGTCGATTCAGCGGCCCGACGTTCAGGGTTTATGGCCGAACGGCCCTGTGACCGCCGCGCTACCACCAGACACTTGCCGTATCGCTCTCTGGTATCGCTATGGTTGGCAAAACGGGCAAGATCGCGATCGTCGTGGCGGCCGTCGTGCTGGTCGGCGGCGTCGCCGGGGCATTCGTCTTCCTCGGCGGTGGCGGCGACACGGTCACGGAAGGCGGCGACACCGAACCGACGGGCACCGAGTCAGGCGACACCGGTGGCGACACCAGCGGCGAACAGCTGACGGCGACGCCGCAGATGGGGAACACCTCGGCGTCGTTCGCGTACGCCGTGGACAGCATCGAGAAGTGCGGGCAGACCTGTCGTGACGTGACGGCGACGATCACGAACGACGGCAACGAGACGGCGACGAACGTCACCGTCGAGACGAACATCTACACCGACGGCGACCTCATCTGGGAGGGTAGTGAGGACATCGGGATGCTGAAGGCCGGCGCCGAGTACACCTCGACCCAGCGCGTCGAGTTGAGCTACGGCGACGCGGCGAAAGTCGAGGACAACAATGGCTGGATCACGATCGAGACCATCGTCCGCTTCGACGGCGGCCAGGAGGTCATCACCGAGGAACGCCAGGTGAGCTAACGACCCCGCTGCTGGCTTTCGAAATCCTTTTGTCTCGAATCGGCTTTGGTCAACATGCGAGCCGCCTTAGCTCAGATTGGGAGAGCACTCGACTGAAGATCGAGCTGTCCCCGGTTCAAATCCGGGAGGCGGCAT
>JBDGPU010000074.1:0-26210 GCA_042219525.1 Halopenitus sp. | reverse complement strand
GTCCATCACGTAGGCGAACTCGAAGCCGCCTTTGCCCTTCTCTTCGGCTTCCTCTCGGTGCTGCTCGATTACGTGCTCGGGGACGGATCCTGTCTCGAACAGGAGTCGCCCGACCAGCGTGCTCTTGCCGTGGTCGACGTGGCCGATGATGGCCAGGTTCTGGTGCGGTTTGTCACTCATAGTGTGGGTCACGCGCTAAGGCGCTCTGTACCGGCGTTGTTGGCCGGAAAGCCCTAAAACCATTTCGATACGTAGACGGCCGAAACGCCGCAGTATCGCGGTTTGTGGGAGCACCTACCACGGGTCACGACCTCGCTTTCGGCCTCCTGTACGACGGAATCGGCTCACCGAGCGGTCGCCGGTACCGGGCGGGGGCGCCGGACACGACCCGGAGAAGCGGGAAACGGAAAATCGGCGGACTGCGGTCGTGTCGGCCGGATTACCGGTCTTCCAGCCGACCGACGTCGCCCAGCACGGCCGAGGCGGTCTCCGGACCGCCGGCGCCGCGACCGCTGAGGTTCAGCTGGCCCGCGTGTTCGGTCTCCAGCTGGACGATGTTTCGCGTGCCCGTCACGGCGAGCGCGGCGTTCTGCGGGACGAGCCGCGGGCCGACGCGGATGCCGTCGCGGGTGGCCTCGCCGACGAGCCGGATGGTCCGCCCGTCCTCGGCGGCCAGTTCGAGCGCGCTGCCGGGCACGTTCGTGATCCCCTCGACGTCGGCGTCGTCGAGGGTGAACTCCGATTCGCCCTCGGCGAGGACGTTCGCGAGGATGACGCACTTCAGGGCCGCGTCGGTCCCCTCGACGTCGAAGGTCGGGTCCGCCTCGGCGACGCCGAGGTCCTGGGCCTCCGCGAGGACGTGTTCGTAGTCGATCCCCTCGGCGGCCATCCGCGAGAGGATGAAGTTCGCCGTGCCGTTGAGGACGCCCCGGGCCGCGGTGACGTGCGACGGCGAGAGGTCCTCGACCGTCGAGACGATCGGGATCGCGCCGCCGACGGTGGCCTCGAAACGAACCTCGCCCGCGCTCTCGCGTTCCAGGTCACGGACGTCGCCGAAGCGCTCGGCGACCGGCCCCTTGTTCGCGAGGACGACGTGGCGGTCGCGTTCCAGCGCGGTACGGAGGTGGGAGAACCCGGGTTCGGCGTCGCCGAGCGTCGTCGGCGTGGCCTCCACGAGGACGTCGTAGTCGGCGTCGAGCGCCGCGCCGGGGTCGTCGTCGCCGACGCGTCCCTCCTCGGCCTTCCGGTCCAGCGCCGCCCCGGCGTCGATGCCGTCTGCGTCGACGACCGCCGACGAGGAGTCCGCGAAGGCGACGACCTCGTGCCCGTAGTCGGCGGCCAGGTCGACCACCGAGCCGCCGACCGCGCCGGCGCCGAGGACCGCGAGGCGCTTGCCGCTCATATCGCACCTCCGGCGAGGGGTTCGACCACGTGCAGCTCCTTCTCCTCGGCGATCTCGCGGACGATCGACAGCGCCTCGGCGGTCTCGCCGGCGCGGGTCGCCATCCGGAGGCGGGCGCTCGCGGTGTCGCTCCGGCCCTCGGGCGCGTTGAGCGAGAAGTCCGCGATCGACGTCGAGGGGTACTCCTCGATCCGCCGGAGCGTGTCCGAGAGGTCCGTCTCGACGAGGTGGCCCACGAGGAGGACGACGACCTCCTCGGCGTAGTGTTCCGCGCCCGCCTGGACGACGTTGACGCCCTCCTCGCGCAGCGCGGCCACGATGGCGTCGAAGCGGTCCGGCCGGGCCTCGACGTCGACCTCGACGGGGATACGCCCGCGCGGGGTGACGTTCCCGCGCTCGTGGAAGATCGAGAGGAGGTTCCCGCCGTTCGCCGAGATCGGTTCGAGCGCCGCGAGCAACTGCCCCGGCTGGTCGGCGAGTTCGAGCCGGATCGTGTGGGGCTGGGGCTCGCCGTCGGCGTCGGCGTCCGGATCGGCCGCCTCGGATCGGGACGCCCGCGAGCGGGTCGCGGTCTCGGACTCGGACGCCTCGTCGGCGTCTCCGTCGGAATCGAGCGCGGACGTCACTGACGGATCACTCCCGAGCGGGCGGGGGCCTCACGAGCGACGGTGCGGTGAGAGACGACGACTCGACGATCCGTCCGGGCGACGGGTCGAGATCGTGAGGTCGAAACCGTAGGCATACCCGAACGTCAACCCCCGGACCGATATAAGCCTTCGTCGACGCACGCGTTGCCGCCGGCGAAAACTGCCGGGGGCTCGCGCGGGCCACCCGAACCTACGTCCGCGGCAGCGAGAGCGTCACCGTCGTCGCGTCGTCGCGCTCTGCGAACGACAGCTCCCCGCCGTGGGTGTCGGCCACGGTCTTCGCGACCCACAGCCCCAGGCCGCTCCCGTGAGTCAACTGCGTGATGTCGGCCTCGCCGACGACGACCTCCTGTTCGTGCCCGGGGATGCCCTCTCCGTGGTCGGTGATCGAGAGCTCGACCGCGTCCGGGAGTACCCGGACCGACGCCTCGACCGGCGGTTCGCCGTGTTCGGCCGCGTTCTCGAGGAGCTCGTCCAGCGCCGTCCGGAGCCCGTCGCTCGCGCGCACCGTCGCGTCGATGTCGTCGGGCGCCGCTACGGAGAACTCGGCGTCGGGGAAGCGGTCCCGCGCGTGTTCGACGGCACCGACGAGCACCGCGACCGGATCCGACTCGCCGTACTCCTCGGGGCCCCGGTCCCGTTCGCGCGTGATCGTCTTCGCGCCGTCGGCGAGGCTCCCGACCGTCTCGGCGCTCCGCTTCAGCACCTCGGCGGACCGCTCGAGCTGTTCCTCGTCGGGCACCGTCGCGACGATGTCGGCGTGACCCGCCAGCACCTGCGCCTCGTTGCGGAGGTTGTGTCTGAGGACGCGGTTCAGCACGGCGGTCCGGCGGCGTTCGCGGGCCAGCTGCTCGGCGCGCACCCGGCGCGCGTCGTAGACGCCGATGATGACGTGCGCCGCGGCGCCGATCGCCAGGAGGTTGCCGACGGTGAACAGCGACGGCGCGACCCCGCCCGATAGGCGGTTCTGCGCGTACGCGTGCGCGAGCATCACGCTCCCGAGCACGACGACCCCGAGGAGGTTCCAGACCGCGATCCGGAGCGCGTTGCGGTCGCTGAAGCCGCTGTAGTACAGCAGCCCCCCGACGGCGACCAGACCGACCGAGACGACGGCGCCGACCAGCCCGAGGACGACGGACAGCGGACCGCCGCCCTCCAGGAAGGGAAAGAGGTTCGGCACGAGCAGGACGAGCCCGGTGACCGAGACGATCGAACAGGCGACGAACCGGACCGCAGAGGGCCCCGTGTGGGCGACCGACTCCGGCGGCGAACCGAATCCGACCCGGTCGATGAGCGTGAGAATCCGTGTGCGCATTGCTATTGGCACCTGGACGGACAGCCGCTTGAAATTAGGGGCCTGGGTATCGACGGCGATAGCGGACGCGAAACGGGAGCGCGGATCAGCGGCGAATCGCGGGCCGACGGCGTCGGTGACGCCGAGGCGTCACGCGGACGCGCGGGACGTCAGAACTGGTCGACGGACTGGGGGAGTTCGAGCTTCATCCCCTTGCGCTCGCGGATCTCCATGATCTTCTCGCGCTGGAGGTTGTCCGAGAGCACGCGGAAGCCGGCGTTCTCGGTGTTCCACGAGGCGCGGCCCTCCGTCGCCGAGCGGATGTCCGAGGAGAACCCGATCATCTCTTCGACGGGCGCGATGCCCTCGATGACCATCAGGTCGCCCTCCTGGAACATGTCGTCGACGCGGCCGCGACGGCCCTGGATCTCGCCGGAGGCCGAGCCCATATGCTCGGAGGGAACGTCGATGCGGACGTTCTGGATCGGCTCCAGGAGCTTGATGTCGGCGTCGATCAGCGCGCGGTGGACCGCGTCCCGAACCGCAGGAATGACCTGGGCGGGACCGCGGTGGATGGTGTCCTCGTGGAGCTTCGCGTCGTGGAGGCGGAGCAGCGCGCCCTGGACCGGCTCGTTGGCGAGCGGGCCGTCGTTGAGCGCCTCCTCGAGCCCCTCGATCACGAGCTCCATCGTCTCGTTGAGGTGCTGGATCCCCTTCGTGTCGTCGATGAGGATGTTCGTCCCGTGGATGTGCTCGACGTTCTGGGACGTGTCCTTGTCCATCCCGGCCTCCTGCAGCGCCTCGCGGCGCTCCAGTTCGGGCATATCCATCGAAGCCTCGCCGAGCTTGATCGCCTCGACGACGTCGTCCGGGAGGGGCTCGACGGTGAGGTAGAACTTGTTGTGGCGGTTCGGCGAGACGCCCTCGACCTCGCGGGAGGCGTCCTGCGGGGCCTCGCGGTAGACGACGATCGGTTCGCCGGTCTCGACGGGGATGCCCTGGTTCTTCTGGATGCGCTGAGTGATGACTTCGAGGTGGAGCTCGCCCTGTCCGCTGATCAGGTGCTCGCCCGTGTCCTCGTTGATCTCGACCCGGATGGTCGGGTCCTCCTTGGCGACCTGCTGGAGCGTCTCGATGAGCTTCGGCAGGTCGTCCATGTTCTTCGCCTCGACGGACTTCGTGATGACCGGCTCGGAGATGTGCTCGATCGACTCGAACGGTGTCATCTCCGTGGAGGAGACCGTCGAGCCGGCGATGGCGTCACGCAGGCCGGTGACGGCCGCGATGTTGCCTGCCGGGACGCGGTCGACCTCCTCGCGCTCACCGCCCATGAAGAGGCCGACGCTCTGGAGGCGGTTCTTTCCGGCCGTGCCGGAGACGTACAGCTCCTGGCCCTTCTCTAGCGTGCCGGAGAAGACGCGACCCGTCGCGATCTCGCCGGCGTGCGGGTCCATGGAGATGTCCGTGACCATGAAGACGACCTCGCCGTCCTCGTTGACGAAGCGCATGTCCTCGGCCAGCTCGGTGTCGGGGTCGCCACGCCAGATGCGCGGGACACGACGGGGCTGGGCGTCGTCCGGGTTCGGGAAGTGCTCACAGACCATGTCGAGCACGACGTCCGAGAGCGGCGTCCGCTCGTGGAGCTCCTGGCGCTCGTCGGCCTGCTCGAGGTCGATGATGTCGCCGAAGTCCATCCCGGTGCGCTGCATCGACGGCATCGAGACGCCCCACTTGTAGAGCGCGGAGCCGAAGCCGACCGTGCCGTCCTCGACGGAGACGGTCCAGTCCTCGGGGATGTCGTCCATGTTCTCCGCCATGCCGCGGATGAGCTCGTTGACGTCCTGGATGACCGCCGTCAGGCGCTCCTGCATCTCCTGGGGCCCCTCCTGGAGCTCGGAGATGAGGCGGTCGACCTTGTTGATGAACAGTGCCGGCTTGACGCCCTCGCGGAGCGCCTGCCGCAGCACCGTCTCCGTCTGGGGCATGGCGCCCTCGACGGCGTCGACGACGACGAGTGCGCCGTCGACCGCGCGCATCGCGCGGGTGACGTCGCCACCGAAGTCGACGTGGCCCGGCGTGTCGATGAGGTTGACGAGGTGGTTGGTGTCCTCGTACTCGTGGGTCATCGAAACGTTTGCCGCGTCGATGGTGATCCCGCGTTCCTGTTCGTCCTCCTTGGTGTCCATCGCGAGCTGCTCGCCCGCGGTCTCCTCGGAGATCATGCCGGCACCGGCCAGCAGGTTGTCCGAGAGCGTCGTCTTGCCGTGGTCAACGTGGGCGGCGATGGCGATGTTCCGGATGTTCTCCGGTTCGTCCATCAGCCGCTGACATTCGTCGACGATCTTCTTGCGTCGGCCCATTATACGATTCATTACCGCCAGCGGGGTCAAAAGGGTAGTGTTTCACGTTCGCGAAACCGGCCAGAAACGCCGGTCTACGTCCATGACTCGTGTTGATTGCCCACATGATCGGGAGGCTGAAACGAACGGCGTGAGATCGGCCAGCACGCTTTTTGCGAACCACTCGTGCAGGCCACGCGACCCCGACCGCACGGTCGACCAACCACCCACCATGGAAGCGCGCGAGCAACGCGCGAGGACGTTGGCGTTGCTGTCGCGGTTGCTGCTGCGTTGCCGTCGCGGTTGAGTTGCTGTCGCGGTCCTGGCGGACTGAAAGGGCGATGGCCGCTCTCGTGAACGGAGTGAACGAGACCATGGAAGTCGCAGCCCGGATCCGTCCGTCGGGCGGTGCGGAGAGACGCAACGGAAGCCCGGAACGTCTTCCAGTGGTCGCGCCGAAGGGGGAGTCGCTGAGACAGGCTCTATCCGCGGCGGGCTGTGTCTTCGCGAGCGCTGCGAGCGAAGGCCAGAAAGTCGCAGCCCGGCAGCCCGCTACTGCAGGCAGCCCGGACCGTCTTTCGCGGCGGAGAGCCGCGGATATCCTGCTCAGCGACCGCGAGCGGCCGAGGGCTTTCGAGATGTTTGCGTTGCTGTCGAGAGCAAGACCGTGTCACTTGTTCAAGCCCGTACATAAAGAGCAGCCGAGAGCTTTCCAGGTGGTTGCGTTGCCGTCAAGAGCAAGCCCGTATCACTTGCTCAAACCTGCGCATAGGGAGCGATCAGGGGCTTTCTCGGCACTTGAGGTGCGGACGAGAAGGACGAATTCAGTTGCAACACGAAAAGCCGAATGGACTCGAAACCACACCCCACACTGTCGGTACAGGGACGCAAGACCCTTATTTACCGAACCCATGTGAACAGTACGCATGGATATACGAGTGCAGGGGGACGTCGCCCCCGACCCGTTCCTCGGTGCTGCGTCCCGATTCGAGACCGAGTTCTCGCTCGAAGACCCCGTCCACGTCCGCGTTCGGAAGAACCCCGACGAGCGCACGTGGGCCGGGCACTATCCGGACCACCACGTCCTGAACATCTCCGAGCGCGCGGCCACGAGTGCGATGGCTCGCGAGCTTGCCGTCCACGAACTCGCGCACATGGCTCGCTACGAGGAGGCCCACCCCTCGCACACGCTCTCGACGGACGAAGCGCTGTACCTCGGGCTCGCCGGCGAGTCCGTCGAGCGCCGGAAACTGGCCCACTGCTACCAGATCGCGAACCACATGAAGGACATTTACGCCGACGACATCACGCTCGCCGTCTCCGACTCGGGGAAGCTCGTCGGGTTCCTGGAGTCGAAGCTGGCGAGCGCCGTCGTCGACAGCCCGAATCCGCCGCGGGAGGACTCGGAGCTGCAGGGCGGCCGCCCGGACCCCGAGATCACCGCCGTCAACGCCGCCTTCGCGCTCGCGCTGGTCGAGCGCCACGACCTCGCCGACCGCGACCATCGCCTCTACGACCTCGCGCGGGTCGCCGGCCAGGACGCCCCCGGCGTCGACGTCGAGGACTTCAAGCGCCGCTTCCGCGCGCTCGGCCCCGACCCGACCGAGTCGGACTACCGGAAGGCGCTCGTCGACGCGACGCGCGCCTACGCGGTCCCGAATTGAGATGGGGAGGCGAAAGCGGCCACCCCGTACACAATCGATATCGATCCCCCGGCCCTGTGACTCCGATAGGATCCCTCGACGAGCCAGGTTACCATATTCACCATTGCACTTACCCCGGATGCTCACAATCGGTACCGCATGGCATGGCAGCTTTCCCTCGACGCCGAGACCTACGCGGAAGCGCGCGAGGACTTCGAGTGGGACCTCCCGGACGACTACAACCTCGCCCACGACCTCGTCGGGAAACACGAGGACCCGGCGGGCTCGGTCGCCCTCTTCCAGGCCTACCCCGACGGCTCCCGCGAGACGTACACCTTCCGCGACCTCGACCGGCGCTCCTCACGGCTGGCCAACGCCCTCGAAGCCCGCGGCGTCGAGCGCGGCGACCGCGTCGCCGTCGTCGTCCCACAGAAACCGGCGAATCCAATCACCCACCTCGCCTGCTGGAAGCTCGGCGCCGTCTCGCTCCCGCTCTCCGTCCTCTTCGGGACCGACGCGCTCCGGTACCGCCTGAACGACAGCGGCGCGACGGCCGTCGTCGCCGACGAGAGCGTGATGGACACTCTTGCCGCGGTCCGGGAGGATTGCCCCGCCCTCGACACCGTCCTGCAGGTCGACGGCGACGTCGACAGTGATGGTCCGAGCGATAACGAGGGCGATAGCGAGGGCATCGAGGCCTTCGACGCCTTCCTCGCCGACGCGAGCCCGGAGTTCGAGCCGGTCGAGACGACGCCGGAGACGCCCGCGATCATCATCTACACCAGCGGCTCGACCGGGCCGCCCAAGGGCGTCCTCCACGGCCACGGCGTCTGGGCCGGTCACCTCCCGGCGTATCACATGTGCTTCGAGCGCGACGTGGTCGACGAGACGGTCGCGTGGACGCCCGCCGACTGGGCGTGGATCGGCGCGCTCGGGGACCTCGTCTTTCCCTCGTGGCACTACGGGCGGCCTGTCGTCGGTTACCCGATGGAAGGCTTCGACGCGAAGACGGCCTACGAGCTCATGGAGGAGTTCGGCGTCACGGACGCGTTCGTCCCGCCGACGGCCATCCGGCTGCTGATGGACGTCGACGACCCAACGGACACCTACGACCTGGAACTGGACGCCATCTCCTCCGGCGGCGAGCCGCTCACGCCGGAGATCCTCCAGTGGGCCGACGAGGAGCTGGCCGGGGTGAACGTCAACGAGCTCTACGGCCAGACGGAGGCGAACCTCCTCGTCTGTAACAGCCAGAGCTGGTTCGAGGCGAAACCCGGGAGCATGGGCAAGCCCGTTCCCGGCCACGACGTCGCCATCGTCGACAGCGACTCCGGCGAGGAGCTCCCCCGTGGCGAGGTCGGCGAGATCGCAGTCAGGCACGGTGACGACCCGGTCATCTTCCAGGAGTACTGGAACGAACCGGAGAAAACTGTGGCCGCCCGCGTCGGCGACTGGCACCTCACCGGCGACCTCGCGAAGCAGGACGAACAGGGCTACGTCTGGTTCAAGGCGCGCGACGACGACGTCATCACGACCGCTGGCTACCGCGTCGGCCCCGGAGAGGTCGAATCCGCTATCCTCGAACACCCGGCCGTCGAGCAGGCCGGCGTCGTCGGCGTGCCCGACGAAACCCGCGGCGAGATCATCAAGGCGTTCCTCCAGCCCGCCAGCGGCGTCAACCCCGACGACGAATTGAAGGAAGGCATCCGACAGCTGGTCCGTGACAACCTCGCGAAATACGAGTACCCACGGGAGATCGAGTTCATCGACCAGCTCCCGCAGACGACGACCGGGAAGATCCAGCGCCGGAAGCTCCGGGAGGGCGAGGAGGACGCAGAGTGATCTGGGAGGGCGAAGCGGAAGCTGAGTGACCCGGGAGGGCGGAAGCGACGGGGTGCTCGAAAACGACTACTTCGAGCTCGACGGCACGATCCGCACCAGCCGGTCGTCGTTCTCGGCCGGGAATTGGTCGCCCTGCGCCCGCCCGTCGCGGTTCGAGGTGACCGCGTACAGCGTCCCGTCCGGCCCCTGCTCGACGTGACGGATGCGCCCGAGTTCGTCCTCGAGCGCGGTGTGGTGCACGGCGCTGTACTTCGGGTCCATCCAGTCGGCGTCGAACCGCTGGCCGCCCTTCGCCGAGCTGGGTTCGCCGTCGGTCGGGTAGATGGTCACGATGTTGAGCCGCTGTGAGATGAGCCCGCCGATGATCATTCGGTTCTGCCACGATGGGACCGCATCGCCGGTGTAGAAGACCGAGCCCGGCGGCGCCCACGTTTCGTCGCTCGTGGTGTTGACGACCGGGCGCTGGTAGTCCGTCCCGGGGTAGGTCTCGGCGCTGCGAGCGCGCTCGCCCTCCGGCGCCCAGCCGTAGTTGCCGCCCGGCCGCAACACGTTCACCTCGTCGCGGCCGGCGGGGCCGTGCTCGTTGACGACGGGCGTCGCGTCCGGCATGAACGTGATCCCCTGCGGGTTCCGGTGCCCGTAGGTGTACACGCGCGGGTCGCCGCCGAGGTCGGGGTTGTCCTCCGGCGCCGTCGCGTCCGGCTTCATCCGGAGGACCTTCCCCGCGAGCGACGAGGGGTCCTGTGCGAGGGCCGGCTCCCCGGCGTCACCGGTCGTCACCCAGAGGTAGTCCGCCGGGCCGAAGGTGATCCGGGAACCGTTGTGGAACGACTCGCCCGGAATCCCGTCGATGAGCGTCGTCGCCTGCGGCTCCTCGAGGCTCACGTCGTAGTGGACGAGCTTGTTCAGCTTGTTGTCGTCTCGAGGTACGTGTAGAAGGCGTACACCAGCGGCACGTCCGGGTAGTTCGGGTGGGCGGCGATGCCCATCAGTCCGCCCTCGCCGCCCGCGGCCCACCAGCCGCCCTTCTCGTCGGTGCCGATGGCGCTGGCGTCGACGATGTCGTCCGGTGACGCGACGGACTGGACGGTCCCCGCGTCGTACCGGAGGATCGTCCCCGTGCGCTGGGAGATGAACAGCTCGCCGTTCGGCGCAAACGAGAGGTCCCAGGGGATCTTCAGCCCCTCGACGACGGTTTCGACCTTGACGCTGGTGTCCGGGGGGTCCGTCGGGTGCGACCAGTCGGGGTTGTATTTCGCCCACGATTCGACGTCGTGTGCGACGCTGACGTCGTAGGAGGGACCCGGGGTGGGCGTGGGAGTGCCCGTGGCAGTGCTCGTCTCGGTCGACACGTCGGAGGGCGACGTACAGCCAGCGAGGCTCGTGAGCCCGGCAGCGGCGAGGAATCGACGGCGATTGAGGCGCATAGCGTGGGTAGCGACCACCGATACGTAAAACGTACCGCTCCACGTCGACGGTGCGCGAGATTTCGGGCGGTGGTGGAGTGGTGCTACTTATAAGCGTAGTTGGCTGACGACGCTGGTGACACCACTCAACATTCGGGGAGATCCGAGTCGGGGAGCGATCGTGCGTATAAATGGAACCGGCTGACGTCGTCGGCGACACCGCTCAGCACGCCCAGAAAGCCCCAGCCGCTGAGTTGGTTGCTTTCTCAGTAGTTGGTTCGGTTATCGGCGCTGGCGCCACCACTCAGCCTGCCCAGAAAGCCCCAGCCGCTGAGTTGGTTGCTTTCTCAGTAGTTGGTTCGGTTATCGGCGCTGGCGCCACCACTCAGCATGCCCAGAAAGCCCCAGCCGCTGAGACGGTCGCGCTGCTCGCTGCGCTCCTCACCCGGCTCGCTCACTGCGTTCGCTCGCCGGGTTGCGGTGCTGGCGTCGCAGGGCGTCCCGCTCAGCGGCTGCCCCTTTCAGTCCCGCCCAGGAGTGGTGGCTGAGGCGTCGCTTGCGGCGGTTGTTTGGCGGTCGCGGCGCGGGTGCGGTGGCGCACGCGAGCAACGCGTGCGAGGGAGGTCGGTGGCGCGCCGAGCGGTGCGGGGCCGGCGCGCCCCGGCCGAGGCTGGGGAGGGTTGAGGAGTGCGGTTGCGGTCGCTGTTGCTGTCGCGGTTGCGGTTGCTGTCGCTGTCGTGGTCCTGGCGGACTGAAAGGGCGATGGCCGCTCTCGTGAGCGAAGCGAACGAGACCATGGAAGTCGCAGCCCGGACCCGTCCGTCGGGCGGTGCGGAGAGACGCAACGGAATGCCCGGACCGTCTTCCAGTGGTCGCGCCGAAGGGGAGTCGCTGAGACAGGCACTATCCGCGCCGGGCGGTGCGGAGAGGCGCGGATATCCTGCTCAGCGACCGCGAGCGGCCGAGGGCTTTCTGGGTGTCTGCGGTGCTGTCGAAAGCAAGACCGTATCATCTGTTCATATATGATTATAAAGAGCGGCCGAGGGCCTTCCTGGTGTTTACAGCACTGCCAAGCGTGGAAATGTCTGTACGCAAACCACCACAGAACGCGAAGCCGTGGCTGGCCAGTAATAAAAAAGAAAACACAGAAATCGAAGATTGGTCGCGCTTAGCGGGCTGCAGCCGCAACGCGTTCGCGCTCTTCCTTCTGCGAGATCGGGTACGACTCGACGTCGTAGTCCGCCGCACCGGTGAGGATGCGGGCGAGGGCCTCGGACGCGGAGGTCTTCGACTTGTAGGTCGCGGACTGAACGCCGTCCGCGATGAACTTGAGGGCCTGGTCGACGCGGCGCTGGGGCGCGACGTCGACGGCCTTCGGGACCGAGATGCCACCGTACTTGAGGCGAACGGTCTCCTCACGCGGGGCAGCGTTCTCGACCGCGGTGACGAGGATCTGGGCCGGGTTCTCCCCGGTCTCCTCGTGGATCTGGTCGAAGGCGTCGCGCACGATGCGCGTCGCCATCTGCTTCTTGCCCGTGTTCTCGTCGGTCTGCATCAGCCGGTTAATGAGCCGCTCGACCAGCGAGATCTCGGACTTCTGGAACTGCTTCTGTGCGTGACGACCCATCGAGTGGGCGACGGGGGTCACGTTCATGTACCGCGCCGTCGAGGGGTCCTCGTAGCTCATCTCCGAGACGTCCCATTCGCCGAACAGCAGGGCGTTTTCCGTGGCCTGCTCGGAGTCGGCGGGGGCGTCGGGCTCGGGGGTGTGGGCTTCGGCTTCCGCCTCGGCCTCCTCTTCGCTCTCGCTCATCTGACGGGCTTCTCCGCGTTCCCGCGAACCAGTTCGATCAGGGACACGCCGTTGACCTTCTCGACCTTGTAGTTGACACCCGAAAGGTCACCCATCGCGCGACCCTTCGCGCCACCGATCCCGGCGATGGTGACCTCGTCGTGCTCGTCGATGAACGAGATAGCGCCGTCACCGGGACAGAACGCGGTGACCTGCTTCCCGTTCTTGATGAGCTGAACGCGGACACACTTTCGGATCGCCGAGTTCGGCTGCTTTGCTTCGATACCGACCTTCTCGAGGACGATGCCGCGACCCTGCGGCGCACCCTCGAGGGGGTCCGTCTTCTCCTTGAGCCCGCGCTCACGCCGAGCGTACTCGGAGTCGGACCAGCGTCGCTGCTGCCGGTCCTTCTTGAGCTTACGGGCGGCATATTTGCCGTTCGCCATCGTACCCGTATTTCCAGACGGAGGCACTTAAGCGTCGTCTTTCAGGCCGACGAAACCGCCTCAGATCCGCGGAGCGGTACCTCTCGCCCGATCTGAGGTCGTTTCGCCGACCAGAAACGAGCGGCGCTCCGGGCCGATGAGCCGATAAGCGGTGCGCAGAAGCTGTCACAGCGGGGCAAATTCGCGTCGCCAGCGACGGTCGCTATCGCCCGTGACGGCCGACGGCGACTGTCGATAGCGACGGTCGACCACCCCAAGACCTGCCGACGGTCAGAGCTGCCCGCGGAGCTTCCCACTCGTGTTCGAGCCGGCGGTTTCGGTCCCGCCGGACGACCGGGCCTTCTCGGCCCACTCCGGCTCCGCGACCGTCGTCTCGCCGATGTCGCGGAACTCGATGTCGACGCCGACCGAGACGGACTGATTCTCGTGAGTGCCCTTCCAGGTCTGGCTGATCGTCCTGACCACGCCGTTGGGCTGGATCAGCACCTCGGCAGAGGCGGACTCGACGGTGCTCGGCACGCTGCGGTCGCCCGTGAACTCGTCGGCGGTCAGGCGAGTCAGCTCCCGCCCGTCGCGGGCGACGGCGCCGTCGACGGTCAGCGCCCACTGGTCGAGGCCGCGAACGCCCACGGTGGCCTCCTTCCGCATTGCCTGCTTGAACTGCTTCGTCGTGCGCTCGACGGTCTTGACGTTGTACTGGACCTCACCGTTCTTTTCGAGCCGGTACAGCGCCGTGTCGTCGGCGACGTACGCGTACTGGGACTCGTCGAGGTTGGTCAGCTCCTGTTTGAGGAGCTGGCGCTCCCGTTCCAGCTCGTACTGGGACTCGTACGTCTGGGAGAACAGCCAGTTGTCCGGGCGCTTCTCGCCGTCGTGGCTCGTGTCCGCCGTCGAAAAGAGCGTGAAGCTCCCGGCCTCGAGCAGCGCCGTCCGATGAGCGTTCACCAGGGCCTGCACGTTCAGGCCGTCGCCCTCGCGCCACTTCGCCTCGCTCGCGGGTACGGGCGTCGGCGTGCCGTCCCCGTTGCTGCCGCCGCCACCGTACCCGCCCCCACCGTACCCGCCATCGCCACCCTGCCCGGAGCAGCCGGCCAGCCCGGCCGTCGCGAGCGTCGCGCCACTGGCGAGCAATGTCCGTCGATGCATGGCTGTTCGGAAGAGGGTCTGCGATAAAAGGAATCGGGTCCGGAGCAAGCTGGTGACTGTTCGCTACGTCAACAGAGGGGTGAAGTCCTGAGTTAAACCAGTAGTTCCCCGACCACGACGAGACCGGCAAACCCCAGGAGGACGAGCCCGCCGCCGAACAGTAGCAATTTCTCGTCGCCAGGGAGTGTCTTCGCCGGTCTCGCTTCGACAGTCCCCGAGCGAAACATCGCCGATTCAGCAGTTGCCCCGATCGTGCTCGACTGGATGCCCCCGACACCTTTCCCGCCGACCATGAGAATGAAGAAGCCGACGGCGACGAGGCCGAGCATAGCTATCTCGCTCCGGAAACCGAGGGCGACAGCCCCAACGACAATGCCAGCGTACAGAATTGTGTAGCGACCGATCGCCCGGAGAAGCACCGTCCAATTCATCTGTCATTCCCCCGTTTCGTGGCGATCCAGCCACCCACGGCGCCGAATACCGCGGGATAGAGGAATCCCCCGACGACGAGTCCCCAGAGCAGGACGGGCCCGCCACTCATCTCGGAGACGGGAAAACTGAACAGATACAACGAGACGATAGCTAACGGAAAGCACCCGGTGAACTGAAAGACAGCGCGTTTCGCTCTCCGCGTCGCGTTTGAGGTCTCAGTGTCACGGGTAGCTACCGCCCCTGTAACCGCATAGACGACGGCCGGAATCACCAGGGCTGCGAGGAAGACACCGCCGTTTTCGAGTACGAGATTGACCCAGACTGCCACCACGCGAGAATTGTACTCGATCGGAATAGATAGCGGAACGAACTGTGCGTTGAAAAACAGGCCACCTGCGAGCACCCAATCAGCGATCCCTCCCGGTGCAACGAAATCAGTAAGCGGGAGCGTTTCACCCTGTATGCTGACAGTCACAGTATTGAATAGTCGAGGACCACCGAGGATCGCTATCGGTAGACAGAGCAGGTAACTGAAGACGAATCCGAGCGCCCCCCAAACGGCCCGGCGACCACCGGGGTATCGAACGCTCGTGTTTCGAGTTGCTCCCATGGCCCATATGATTACCTTAGCAACATATAATCGTTCGGTTGGGTTTCACCGAATATTTTAATCACATGTCGAGGAATCAATAATCAGGAGCCTTCCGGAAGCGCTAGACCAGCCGTGACGAGGATCCACATCCCCGCGGAGTCTCCACCTGGCCCCCATGATACACGCGAACCGTCGATCGAAATGACGTCCGGTCCGACGCGGGAATGGCATTCGTCCCCGACGATGCCGAGCGAATCCACTCCGCCAATTGCTCACAGGTGGCGGTAATCGCAAAAACGAGCGTCCGAAACGCCGACTACGTCAGCTGAATGTCGTCGACGTCGTAGTGTCGCTTCGCCAGCTTGCGGGCCGTCTCGATGTTCTGGCCCTCGGCGCCGATGGCGACGCCCCGGTCCGCCTCGGCGACTTCCACGTAGGCGACGCGGCCGTCCTGCTCCGAGATCGTGACGCCGCGCACCGCCGCGGGCGCCAGCGCGCTCTCGACGAACGCCGCCGGCGTGTCCGCGTCCTCGACGAGTTCGACGGTCTTGCCGAGGCGCTCCTCGGCTTCCTTCACCGTCTCGCCCGCCTGCCCGATCGCCTCGGCCATCTGGCCGGCCGGGATCAGGAAGACCAGTCGGTCGCCCTCCACGAGGCAGTCCTTCGGCGTGACGTCCGTCAGCTCGTCGAACTGGGCGATGTACCGCCGGGCCTCGTCGGAGAGCTCGACGCGCATCAGTCGTCGACCTGGCCGCCGTCACTGACGGCGCGCGAGCCCATGCGGAGGTCCACGTCGCCGGTGCCGATCGAGACCGGCTTGCCGGCGATGACGTTCTCGATGACCCCGTCGAGCTCGTCGCGCTCGCCATGGATCGCGGCGTCGAGCAGGTGGTTGACCGTCACCTCGAACGCCGCCCGGGCGAGCACGCTGTCCTTGTTGCCGGAGATGCCGTGCCGGCCGATGGACTCGATCTCGCCGTTGTTGGTCATGATGTCCGCCACCAGCATCAGGTGACGGACGTTCACGTCGTCGAGGCCCTGCTCCTCGAGGGTGTCCATCGTCTCGTTGATGATGGCCTCGCGGGCGGCCTCGATGCCGAGGTTCTTGTGGATCTCGTGGATGTTGTTACACGTCGACCGGGAGGCGTCGACGCCCTCCAGCGAGAGGACGTCGCCGAAGGCCGACCCCTCGGTGTAGAGGACGAACTCCTCGCCCTCCTCGAGTTGCTCCTTCCGGATGACGACGCGGTCGACCTCCTCGATCCCCTTGAAGACGACCTCGCGCAGCTGTTCGACGAGCTGGAGCAGCTCGCGGTAGCTGGGCTGGCTCGGCCCGAATTCGATGTCCGTGCCGGCCTGCCGGGTCTCGACCCCGAGCGCATCCTCGATGGTGTCGGCGATCTCCTCGGCGACGACGGTGGCGTCGTCGTACGTCGGCCACCGTTCGAGGAGCGTCTCGTCGTTGAGGTCGATGTTGACGAGCATGTCCGCGACGTTCGTGGACACGTCGCCCAGCGCCAGGATCTGCGTCGACTCGATGGCCCAGACGACCTCGTGGGCACGCTCGCGCTCCTTGGCGTACTCCTCCTCGAGGTAGACGGTCATCATCGGCGTGTCCGGCGTCTTCCGGGCGTCCACCAGCTCGATGAGCCGGGGGAGCCCCTGCGTGACGTCGATCTCCGCGACGCCCGCGTAGTGGAAGGTGTTCATCGTGTTGTGCGTCACGACGCCCTCCGCGGTGGTGAACGTCTCCAGTCCGGCCACCGAGAAGTCGTACACGTACTCGTAGTCGCTCTCGACCGTCTCGATGGATTCGATGCGGTCCCAGACGACGTCGCCCGCGACGGCCTCCCGTAGTGCGTCGAGCGCGTCGGAATCGACACCAGCGGCTTCCGCGTCCTCGACGAGACTTTCGAGACGGGTCCGGCCTACCCGCTGTCGGTTCGACGCCGCATTCACCTGTCGGCTCGGGATGCCTGCATCGGAAGCGACGTCGCGAAGTGCGTCACCGAAATTCGGAATCTGGTCGGTCGCATCCGGACCGTCCGCGTCGACGTCCGCGGCGAGCGCCGCGAGTTCCTCGCCGCGCTCACCGACCATTCCGACTCGCTCCACGAATCGGGGGACGTGCTTTTTCGGTACTCGGAGCGTTCGCGAGTCGTCCTGCTCGGAGAGCGTGGCGTAGACGTCGACTCGTGCGAGCAGGAGCGCGACCCCCGCGGTGAGACGGTCGCTCGTCGAACTGGAACGGACGGCGTCGCGGCCGACGTTCCCGTCGCCACTGAAGTATCCGTTCAGGAGTCCGCGGACGAACTGGTCGTTTGCCCCGAACGCGAATCCGGGGACGACCTTCTTGCCGTCATCCAAGCACGCCTCGCGGAGGAGATCCGCAAGGATGGATCCGTTGACGCGGATGTCGTAGCCGCGAGCGAACCCACTATTGTTCTCGTACTCGTTAACCGTCAGATCGAAGCGGTCCGCGAACGCACGAATCCGGTCTTGGAACGCGGTATCGACGTTCGATACCGAGACGTAGTGGTCCGTGAGCGAACCCTCCGCAAGCCACGCGCCGAAGAAGAAGCCGGTTTTCTCGTCGAGTGGGAACCGCTCCGGGAGGGAGACGGTCCCACCGACGGGGTAGACGGCCTGTTCGTCGAGGTCGCCGCTGTCGAGTGCGGCCCGCTTGTTCCGCAGTTGGTCGTCCCCGGCGGGAACTGACTCGACGCCGCCATCAGTCAGCGCCGACGTGTGCCAGTAGTCGCTCGCAGGCAGTATCGATCGCAGGTCGATCTCGTCGGACCCGGCTGCGTCGAAGGACCCGACGACGGGGAGCCAGTCACCCTCCGCGAGGTCCTCGCCGGCGGCCGGAACGACCTCGTTGTCGCGCCGCGTGACGAACGAGTGCTCCTTCGTCGCCCGAATCGACCGTCCGGATTCGAGGTCGAACCGCAGGAGCTCCTCCGGCGTCTCGTGGCGGCTGACTTCCTCGACCTGTTTCCAGATGACCTGTTCGTCCTCGCCGAGGCTGAGCGTCTCCAGCCCGTCGGGCGCGAGCGCGACCTCGTGGTCGTCGAACGCCCGCGTCTCGCGGGAGTCAACGACGTCGTCGACGAGCGAACCGATCTCCACGACGTCAGTCTCACCGTTGCGGCGGACGACGACGCGTTCGTCGTAGGGTACGCTCATCTGCGTTCCGGGCTCCCCGATCGACTGCGCGGAGACCGTGCCGACCGGTTCCAGCGGGTCGACGCGGCTATCCAGGTAGCGGCTCTGGACGCCCGTGGCGATGTCCGTCACCTGGTCGAGGGAGACGCCACCGTACTCCTCGGCCTTCTCGTCGATCGTCTCGTACACCTGCTCGCGAAGCCGCTTCGGGAGCTGGGTGTCCTCGACGATGGCGCGCATGTCGTCCGTGACGTGGTCGTATTCAGTCATCGGATTCCACCCCCAGCCCTTTGGCCTTGTTCAGGCCAGGACCGGCGTGTTCCGAGAGGTTCGTCGGCGGTTCCTCGAGCCCGAGGAACTGCTCTTTCTCCTCCTCGCTTTCGAACTCGGACGTGAGGACGCGGTCGGCGATCTGGTCGACGTCGATGCCGGACTCCTCGCTGGAGGAGACCTTGATCGGCGACTGGCCGTCCTCACCGAACTCGTACTGCACGATGGTGTCGGAGGTGTCCCGTACCGTGCCGTCGTACTGCGCCTCCAGCTCGGAGAGCGCGTTGATGAGGCGACGCTGCAGGTACCCGGACTTCGACGTTCTGACTGCCGTGTCGACCAGGCCCTCGCGGCCACCCATCGCGTGGAAGAAGAACTCCCGCGGCGTCAGGCCGCCACGGTAGGAGTTCTCCACGAAGCCGTGAGCCTCCGCGGAGAGGTCGTCCGGCTTGTAGTGGGCGAGCGTGCGGTCCTCGTAGCCGCGGTTGATGCGCTCGCCACGGACTGCCTGCTGGCCGACGCAGCCGGCCATCTGGGTGAGGTTCAGCAGCGAGCCACGCGCCCCGGACTCGGCCATGACGACCGCCGGGTTGTCGTCGGCGAAGTGCTGCTCGGCGATCTCACCGGCCGAGTCTCGGGCCTTCCCGAGCGTCTGCATGATCTTCATCTCGAGCGTCTCGTCGACCGTGCGGCCGGGGAGACTTTCGAGCTCGCCCGCCTCGTAGGAGTCGATGAGCTCCTCGACGCGGTCGTAGGCGTTGTCGATGGCCTCGTTGACCTGCTCCTCGGCGGCCGGCGGAATCGACTCGTCGTCGATCCCGATCGAGAAGCCGAAGTGCATGATCGCGCGCATCGCGAGCGCGGCGACCTCGTTGATGAGGACGCGGGCACGCGTCTCGCCGTACGCCTTGGTGATCGTGTCGACCACGTCGCCACCGAAGGCACCCACGGCGTCCTCGTCGATCGTTCCCTCGACGAGTTCGCCGTCCTCGATGATCACGTCGTCGCCGGTCGACGACGAGAACTCGAGGGAGAGGTCGTCCGGCAGCAGCTCCGAGAACAGGGAGCGGCCGGTCCAGTACTCGCGACCCTCGTCGTCGACGCCGTCAGGTTCGGGCAGCTCGTCGACCCGCGTCGCGCGCAGCAGGTCGAGCGCCTGCGTCTCCGTGAACTCGGGGTTCGTGTTCGTCAGCAGGTACGTCCCCGAGATGTGGTCCTGAATGGCGCCGATGATGTTCTCACCGAAGCGCGGCGAGAGGATCTGCTCCTGCACGCGCATGAGGACGCGGGCCTCGGCCCGGGCCTCCTCGTTCTGGAGCGCGTGCATGTTCATCTCGTCGCCGTCGAAGTCGGCGTTGTACGGCGGGCAGACCGTGGTGTTCAGCCGGAACGTCTTGTACGGCATCACCACGACCTCGTGGGCCATGATCGACATCCGGTGCAGCGACGGCTGCCGGTTGAAGATCACGATGTCGCCGTCGATGAGGTGGCGGTTAACCTCCCACTCCTCCTCGACCTTCTCGGCGAGCTCCTCGCAGTTCTTCTCCGTGACCTTCAGGCGGCGCCCGTCGGGGCGGCGCACGTAGTTCGCGCCGGGGTGGGCCTCGGGCCCGTTCCGGACGTACTGGCGCGCCTCCTCGACGTTGCGCTCGGTCACGTTCATCGTCTGGGTCATCTCGCTGGCGACCCGGTCCGGAACGCCGACCTCGTTCAGCGAGAGGGTCGGGTCCGGCGAGATGACGGTTCGCGCCGAGAAGTTCACGCGCTTCCCGGACAGCGAGCCACGGAAGCGCCCCTCCTTCCCCTTCAGGCGCTGCGAGAGCGTCTTGAGGGGACGGCCGGAGCGGTGCCGGGCCGGCGGCGTGCCGGAGATCTCGTTGTCGACGAACGTCGTGACGTGGTACTGGAGCAGCTCCCAGAGGTCCTCGATGATCAGCTGGGGCGCACCGGCCTCACGGTTCTCCATGAAGCGCTGGTTGATCCGGATGATGTCGACCAGCTTGTGGGTGAGGTCGTCCTCGGAGCGCTGGCCGTTGTCCAGCGTGATCGACGGGCGCGTCGTGACCGGCGGAACCGGCAGCACCGTCAGGATCATCCACTCGGGACGGGACTTCTCGGGGTCGATGCCGAGCACTTCCAGGTCCCCGCCGGGGATGTCCTCGAACCAGTCGCGGATGTCGGAGGGCATCAGCTTGTTCATGTCCTCCTCGGTCAGGTCCACGTCGAGCGCGGATTCGATGGCGCGACGGTCCTCCTTCCGCGGGCGGAACTCGCCCGCGAGGATGTCGTTGATGCGGTCGAGTGCGATGTCCGTCTCGTCGGCGAGCTCCTGTGGGGAGGTGCCGGGTTCGCCCTCCTCCTCGTCCGGCTGCATCGCTTCCGCGATGAGCTCGGAGTACTCGCCCGAGAGCACGTCCTGGACCTCGTAGTAGGTCGTCGGCTTCTCGTGTTTGATGTCGGCCTGGGGCTCGCCGCAGAACGGACAGGTCGACGCCTTCCGGGCCTGCCGCACGGCGGCCTTCAGCACGTCGTGTTCGTCCTCGCCGAGCTCCTCGGCGCGCTGCAGGCGGTCGCCGAACTCGTCGCGCTCGTGCTCGTCGAGCGCGAGGCGACCGCAGTTGCGGCAGGTCGACCGCAGCAGGCGACGGATGAGCTTCGTGAAGCCGACGTGGATGACCGGGGCCGCCAGCTCGATGTGGCCGAAGTGGCCGTTACACGAGCCGGAGTGGCGACCGCACGTCCGACATTCCAGGCCGGGGTCGATGACGCCGAGTCGGGGGTCCATCAGCCCCATGTCGATGGGGTAGCCGTCGTCGTCGTAGGTGTCCGCCGTGATCACCTTCGTGGACGACATGTCGCGATACGTCTCCGGGTCCATCAGCCCGAAGTTGATTCCGCCGAGTTGTTTGGGTGTTTGCATTGACATTAGACTGCGTCCTCCAGTTCGAGTCGGGGACGAATCCCCAGGGCGATCATCTCGTCGAGCAGGAGCTTGAACGCGTAGCTGATCTCCAGCTCGTGGATGTTGTCCTCGTCGCCCGTGACCGGGTCGTAGACGCGGCGCTGCTCGCGGTCCTCGACGGCGACCAGCCCGGTGTCGGCCGAGACGTGGACGGTCTCCGCGTCCGAGGATTCGAGCAGGCGCTCGTTGAGCACCATCGCCGCACCGTGCCCGATGACGGTGTCACGCTCCATCTCACCCACACGGAGGCCACCCTCACGGGCACGCCCCTCGGTGGGCTGGCGGGTCAGCACCTGCACCGGCCCGCGGGAGCGGGCGTGCAGCTTGTTCGACACCATGTGATACAGCTTGTGGTAGAAAATGGTGCCAACGAAGATCTCCGCCTCGATCTTCTCGCCGGTCACGCCGGAGTACATGACCTCCTTGCCGGAGGACTTGAAGCCGTGCTCCTCCAGCTGGCCACGGAGCTCCTCCTCGTCCTCGCCCTGGAACGGCGTCCCGTCGACGCGGCTCCCGCGGAGGGAACCGACCTTGCCGCCCAGCATCTCCAGCACGTGGCCCACCGTCATCCGCGACGGGAGCGCGTGCGGGTTGAGGACGAGGTCCGGCACGACGCCCTCCTCGGTGAACGGCATGTCCTCCTGGGGCGCCAGGTGGCCCACGACACCCTTCTGCCCGTGGCGGGACGCGAACTTGTCGCCCAGCTCCGGCACGCGCTGGTCGCGTACCTTCACCTTCGACAGCTTCGAGCCGTCCTCACCTTCCATCAGCGTGACTGTGTCGACGACGCCCTCCTCGCCGGAACGCATCGTCACGGACGTCTCGCGCCGCTTCTGCGGCGAGAGGCCGCCCATCTCGTCCGGCTCCTCGAGGAACCGCGGCGGCGACGTCTTCCCGAGCAGGACCGACGACTCGTCGACCTTCGCCTCGGGGTTGACGAGGCCGTCCTCGTCGAGGTGGGTGTACGCGTCCTCACCGCGGGCGCCACGGACGTCCTGGGAGGGGATCTCGAAGCGGTCCTCCTGGCCGCCGGGGTAGCGCCGTTCCTCGCCCTCGTACGTGCGGAAGAAGTGCGAGCGGGCGAGCGCGCGGTCGACGGAGCCCTGGTTCATCACCAGCGCGTCCTCGATGTTGAAGCCCTCGTAGGACATCACGGCGACCGTGAAGTTCTGGGCGGCCGGGCGCTCGTCGAAGTTGATCTGGTCGGACGTCTGCGTCTTCACCATCGCGAGCTGCGGGTAGTGCAGCAGGTGCTGGCGCGTGTCCGGCCGGATGCGGTAGTTCGCGGAGGGCAGCCCGAGCGACTGCTTCATCATCCCGGCACCCATCGTAATCCGCGGGGACGCGTTGTGCTCGGGGTACGGAATCATCCCGGCACCGATGCCGAAGATGAGCTGCGGGTCGATCTCGAGGTGCGTGTGGTCGTCGGTGACGTCGTCCTCGTCGACGGCGACGAGGATGTCCTCCTCCTCCTCGGCGTCGATGAACTCGACGTAGCCGCGGTCGACGAGGTCCTCGAACTCGAGGTCGCCCTCGGTGAGCGCGTCGATGTCCTCGTCGGACAGCAGCGGTTCGCCGTCCTCGACGACGATGAGGGGGCGCCGCGCGCGGCCCGCGTCGGCGTTGATGATGACCTCGCGCGTGCGGTCACGGACCGAGACGTTGACCATCTCGGAGACGTCGCCGCGTCGTCGCGATTCCCGAATCTGTTCTGCGAGCTGGTTCGGGTCCGGATGGGTCCCGACCAGGCTCCCGTTGACGTAGACTTTCGCCTCTCGTTCGCTTGCCATGTTAGTCGTCAGCCGTCGTTCGCTCGACGCCCTCGATGCCGGGGATCCCCTCGACACCCATCGACGCCAGTTCTCGTTTCAGCCCCTGTTCGTCCTCGACGTCCTGTGACAGCTCCATCGCCTGCGCGAAGTTCTTCACCAGGCCACAGTTCGGCCCCTCCGGCGTTTCGGAGGGACAGATGCGACCCCACTGGGTCGCGTGCAGGTCGCGTGCTTCGAAGTGCGGCTGCGACCGGCTCAGCGGCGAGCGGAGCCGACGCAGGTGCGAGAGCACGCCCATGTAGTCCGTGCGGTCGACCAGCTGGGAGACGCCCGAGCGGCCGCCCACCCAGTTCCCCGTCGCGATGGGGTGCTCGAGCCGCTCGGTCAGCACGTCCGAGCGGACGACCGTGCTGACGGTGAGCTGCCGGTTACGCATGTTCGCGCGTTCGAGCTGGTACTTCACGTCGCGGGCCAGCTTGTTGAGCGCCGTCCGGAACAGGTCCTTCATCAGGTCGCCGGACACCTTGAGGCGCTTGTTGGCGTAGTGGTCCTTGTCGTCCGACTCGCGGCGGCCGAGCGCCAGCTCGAAACACGCCTCGGCCATCCGACAGAGGTAGTACGCCTTGTTGATGCGCACGTCCTCCTCCTCGACGCCCTCCTCGTGGAGGTGCGGCAGGAGGTAGCGGTCGATGACGTAGTTCGCGCGCTTCAGCTGGTAGTTCTTGCCCTGGCCGGAGGCGACGCGCTTGCCGAGGGTCTCGATGGCCTCCTCCTCGGTCTGGACGTCGGCTTCCTCCAGGTTCTCCAGCATGTACTTCACGATCTCCGGGTCGTCGGAGACGCGGTGGACGATCTCCTCGTCGGACTCGAGGCCGAGCGCACGGACCAGCGTCACGAAGTCGATCGAACCGGAGACGGAGGGGAACGACACTTCGAGGATCCCCTCGCGGTTCCGCTCACAGAGCACGAGGGCGCGGTACCCGCGGCGCTGGGAGAACGTCTTCGCGACCTGGATCTCGTCGCCGTATTTCTCGTCGTACTCGGCGAGGATCTTGTTCGGCGCCAGGTCCTCCGAGGTCATCAGCACGCGCTCGGAGCCGTTGACGATGAAGTAGCCACCGGGGTCGACGGGGTCCTCACCGATGTCGATGAGCTCCTCGTCGGAGAAGCCGGCCATGTTACACTTGTTGGAGCCGACCATGATCGGCATCCGGCCGACCTTCGTCTCGGTGGAGTCGACGACCGTTTCCGGTTCGTCCTCGCCGCCGCGGATGACGGACATCTCCATGAAGACCGGCGCGGAGTAGGTGATGTTGCGCAGGCGGGCTTCCTGCGGGTACAGCAGCTCCTCCGAGCCATCGGCCTCGCGGACGCGGGGGGTCGCCATCCGCACGTCGCCGAGTTCGACGTAGACGGGCTCCTGGCCCTCCTTGTCGCCGATGTCGGTTTCGATGGTTTCCTTCTCGTCGACGACGTCCTGCATGCCGCGGTCGAGGAAGTTGTTGAACGAGCGGAAGTGATGCTCTGCCAGCCGTTCGTCCGAGAAGAACTCCCGGGAGACGGTGCGTCGTTTCTGTCTGTTCATGAAATCACGAGTCGGTACACAACGGCTCGGTCAGTCGTACGCGATTCACGGACGATCTTCACGACGTCGCCGACGTCTGCTTCGTCCGGAAGCGCCGGGTCGGTTCGCTTGATCTTCGGCAAGTTCGTCTTTTTCACGTTGTACTCCGCCAGGACCTCCTCGACTTCTTCCGGGTCGTCGAGCAGGATGTGGTCCGGGACGAGTTCGTGTTGGCTTACGTCTACCATGGGTGCTGGTGGTGGGGAGAAGCTATCACGAGATACTACAGGGCAATATTAAGCCCACGGTCATAAGAGTTGCCAAGCAGGCTCGGGACGCGCGGCTGCCCGGGACCGCGGCGAGTGACACCTGAGTGCACGGGACTCCGAAATAAAAGCGTAACGACGGTCGGTGGGACCGCATCGCATGCAGGGAGCGGATAACAAGCCTTATTTACAACACACGGATACCAATGAGTGCAGGCAGCCCGGATGGTGTAGTGGCCCATCATTTGTCCCTGTCACGGACAAGACGCGGGTTCAAATCCCGCTCCGGGCGTTCCCGTTTT
Organism: Halopenitus sp.; assembly: GCA_042219525.1. Classification (GTDB taxonomy): domain Archaea; phylum Halobacteriota; class Halobacteria; order Halobacteriales; family Haloferacaceae; genus JBDGPU01. Next base: position 928 of record JBDGPU010000074.1, on the reverse strand, counting down.
CGGGAAACTGCTGATTGTGTTTGCCCGGATGGTGTAGTGGCCCATCATTTGTCCCTGTCACGGACAAGACGCGGGTTCAAATCCCGCTCCGGGCGCTTTCAGTTATTCTCGAGTAGTTCTGGGTTTGTGTGGTTGATCTCGATAACGACGATGCTCACCCGATAGCTGGTCACTCGCGCGTCGAAAGTGGTCCGACAGGTGGAGACGTTGTGAGGCCAATCCACGACAGCTGGTAAGTGGTCGACTGGTGCTTATAAACCGTCTTTGTGGGTGCAGACGCTGCTGTACTCGACGGCAACGCAGACTCCACGAAAGCCCTCGGCCGCTCACTATGTGCGGGTTTGGGCAGGTGATACGGTCTCGGCTCTCGACAGCAACGCAGACTCCTCGAAAGCCCTCGGCCACTCGCTATGTGTTGGGTTAAACAGGAGATACGGTCTTGCTCTCGACAGCAACGCAGACTCCTCGAAAGCCCTCGGCCGCTCGCTATGCGTTGGTTTGGACAGATGATACGGTCTCGCTCTCGACAGCAACGCAGACTCCTCGAAAGCCCTCGGCCGCTCGCGGTCGCTGAGCAGGATATCTGCGCTCTCCGCACCGCCCGCGCAGATAGTGCCTGTCTCAGCGACTCCCCGTTGGCGCGACCGGCCGTCGCCCTTTCAGTCCGCCAGGACAGCAACAGCAACCGCGACCGCACAGCAACCGCAATACCTCAGACCTCCCCAGCCTCGGCCGGGGCGCGCCGGCCCAGCACCGCTCGGCGCGCCACCGGCCTCCCTCGCACGCGTTGCTCGCGCGCGCCGGCCGCCCCGCACAGCACGCCGGACAGCCGGCGAACGTCGGAAACCAATCAACCGCCGCTCGCGACGCTCGGGCCACCACTCCGGGGCGGGACTGAAAGGGGCAGCCGCTGAGCGGGACGCCCTGC
>JBDGPU010000124.1:0-26721 GCA_042219525.1 Halopenitus sp. | reverse complement strand
GTTTCTCGGTCCCTACGAGAGACTACCGAAATCGATCTGGGGCTAAACACGTACAGTAAAACGAACAGCCACTGCCGGTGGCGTGGATCCACCTTGCCGCGACTCCGGAGCCGCGGCCGTTCTCGGGTCGGGACCCGAACTGGTTCGGCGATTCGACCGACAGCGGCAGTGTCTGGCGCTGTACGCGCGTTTACCTCGGGGTCGCCCCAAGCGGGAACCATGGCAGACGACCAGCCGGAGGCGACCGACAGTACGGAAGCGGTCGATCAGCCAGCGTTCGCGACGCGGAGCCTGCACGCCGGCGCCGAGCCGGACCCCGCCACTGGGTCGCGGGCGACGCCCATCTACCAGACCACCTCCTACGCGTTCGAGGACGCCGACCACGCGGCGCGGCTGTTCGCCCTCCAGGAGCCCGGGAACATCTACTCGCGGATCATGAATCCGACGAACTCTGTCCTCGAGGAGCGGATCGCCTCGCTCGAGGGCGGCGTCGGTGCCGTCGCCACCTCGTCGGGCATGGCCGCGCTCAACGTTGCGACGTTCCTGCTCGCGTCCGCGGGCGACAACATCGTTTCCGCCTCGTCGCTGTACGGCGGGACCTACACCTACCTCACGCACTCCGTCGAGCGCCGCGGCGTCACCACGCGCTTCGTGGACACGCTCGACGCCGACGCGTACGCCGACGCCATCGACGAGGACACGGCCTTCGTCCACCTCGAAACGATCGGGAACCCGGCGCTCGTCACCCCGGACATCGAGGCGATCGCCGACGTCACCCACGAGCGCGGCGTCCCCCTCCTCGTCGACAACACGTTCGCGACGCCCGCGCTCTGCCGGCCGCTCGAACACGGCGCGGACCTCGTCTGGGAGTCGACGACGAAGTGGCTCACGGGCAACGGGACGACCATCGGTGGCGTCCTCGTCGACGGTGGCTCCTTCCCGTGGGCCGAGCACGCCGACAAGTACCCGGAGATCGCCGCCGACAACCCGGCTTACCACGGCGTCAACTTCGCGGAGCGGTTCGGCGACGCCGCGTTCACCTACGCCGCCGTCGGCCGCGGCCTGCGCGACCTCGGGAACCAGCAGGCCCCCTTCGACGCCTGGCAGACGATCCAGGGACTCAACACGCTCCCGCTACGGATGGACCGGCACTGCGAGAACGCCCAGATCGTCGCCGAGTTCCTCGACGACCACGAGGCGATCTCGTGGGTGAACTATCCCGGCCTGGAGAGCCACGAGACCCACGACGCTGCCAGCGAGTACCTCGACGGGGGCTACGGCGGGATGATCACCTTCGGGCTCGCGGACGGGTACGACGCGGCGAAGGCGACCGTGGAACACGCCGACCTCGCCTCGTTGCTGGCGAACGTCGGCGACGCGAAGACGTTGATCATCCACCCGGCGTCGACCACCCACCAGCAGCTCACCGAGGCGGAACAGGCGGCCGCGGGCGTCACCGGCGACATGGTCCGGCTCTCCGTCGGCATCGAGGACCCCGCGGACGTTCTCGCGGACCTGGAGGCGGCCATCGCGAGTGCGACGGCGTAATCCCCGGTCGCCCGCCGAATTCGACGAACGACGAGCCCTCGACACGACGCTTTCGGGCTCCTATCGCGTCTTTCGAAACGGTTACAGGGTGGGCGTGGTACGTGTTTACGTGATATGACGAAAGTTAGCGTGGTCGGCGCAGCCGGCACCGTGGGTGCCGCCGCTGGCTACAACATTGCGCTTCGGGACATCGCGGACGAGCTCGTCTTCGTCGACATTCCGGACAAGGAGGACGAGACGGTAGGCCAGGCCGCCGACACGAACCACGGGGTCGCGTACGACTCGAACACGACGGTCCGACAGGGGGGCTACGAGGACACGGCCGGCTCCGACGTCGTCGTGATCACGGCCGGCATCCCGCGCCAGCCGGGCCAGACCCGGATCGACCTCGCCGGCGACAACGCGCCGATCATGGAGGACATCGGCTCGTCGCTCGCCGAGCACAACGACGACTTCGTGACGGTGACGACGTCGAACCCGGTCGACCTGCTCAACCGCCACCTGTACGAGGCGGGCGACCGCGACCGCCACCAGGTCGTCGGCTTCGGCGGGCGCCTCGACTCCGCGCGCTTCCGCTACGTCCTCTCCGAACGCTTCGACACGCCCGTGCGGAACGTCGATGCGACGATCCTGGGCGAACACGGCGACGCGCAGGTGCCCGCCTTCTCGAAGGTCCGGGTCGACGGCCGCGACCCCGAGTTCACCGAGGCCGAGCGCGAGGAGATCCTCGGCGACCTGCAGGAGTCCGCCATGGACGTCATCGAGCGCAAGGGCGCGACCCAGTGGGGCCCGGCGACGGGCGTCGCCCACACGGTCGAAGCGATCCTCGAGGATACCGGCGAGGTCCTCCCGTGCTCGATCCCGCTCGACGGCGAGTTCGGGCACGAGGACACCGCCTTCGGCGTCCCGGCCAAGCTCGGCTCGAACGGCGTCGAGGAGGTCGTCGAGTGGGAACTCGACGACTACGAGCAGGACCTGATGACGGAGGCCGCTGAGAAGCTCTCCGATCAGTACGACAAGATCGCGTAGCTGCAAGGCCTCGGCACTCTTAGGGGTTCGCCCCGACCTCCTGGAGTCACGCGACCTGTCGAGCTGTTTTCGTTCCGGACCGGCGGACGTGGACGACGAGCCGAATCGTCGCGACGGTCGATGTAACTCACGCGGGCTGTCCGGCGGCCTCGCGGGATCGTCGCCCCCGCGGAATCGTCGCCCCCGCGGAATCGTCGCCCCCGCGGCGGAACGTGCACGCTACCGCAGTGAGCAGTACCCACGTCGCTGCTAGATTTATTTAGCAAGAATAAACAATAAATATTGCGAACTAGACGCCAATGCAGTGAGCCAAGAGCTGGAACCTATCCGTAGTTATTTTAATTCACTCACACGTAGGTGACACGAGGAATGGCGCTCGTCACCTGCGAGAACTGCGGGACGGTCCAGGAGTACTCCATCTTCGAGGGGACGACTCCCTGCCGAGCCTGCGGTGCGAGTGCGGACAGCCTGTCGCCAGTGGCCGAGAAGGGGAGTTCGGACGAGGCGGACAGTGAACCGGCCGGCAACGCGGGCGACATGAACGACGCGTCCGCTGCCGCGTCGACCGACGACGCCAACGACGCGTCCGCTGCCGACGCGAATGCGACGACTGATATTACGGTGCTCATCGCCGAGGACGACGAGGCGTTCCGCGAGACGATCAGCCGGTGGTCCACCATCCAGGACGGCTGGGACGTTCGGACGGCCCCGAACGGGCGAGCGGCGCTGGAAGCGGCCGACGATGCGGTGGACGTCCTCGTCATCGACCGGCGGATGCCCGGACTCTCCGGGTCCGAACTGGTCGAGCGACTCGAGGACACGTCGTTCGACGGCGACATCCTCGTCGTCAGCGCCTACGAGTCCGACGACGACCTCAACGAAAGCGACGTCGACGGCTACGTGACGAAACCGGTGAGCCGGCAGGCGTACATCGCCGCACTCCAGTGGATTGCAACCGCGTAAGCGACGACGGGCGCCGGGACGAACGCGAACGGCTTGCTAGTCGGGTTTCGAAAAGAGCCCTGCGTGAACCGGCGCGTGCGGGTTCTCCTCGACGGCCTCGGCGACCACCTCATCGTCGGCGTCGACGACGGAGCTCCCGTCGGTTCCCTCCTCGAGGAAGTCGGCGATCGGCGGGCCGACGGACTCCGGCTCGACGAGGAACGCGTCGTGGCCGTGATCGGAATCGACGACGTGGTGGGCGACGGGGACGTCGCTCTTTCGGAACGAGTCCGAGAGCTCCGCGGCCTGACCGACGGTGAAGTGCCAGTCGCCGGTAAAGGAGAGGACGAGCGCCTCGCCCTCGAAGGCGGCCAGCGCGTCGGCGTCGTCGGCGTAGCCCGCCCCGAGGTCGTACTCGTCCATCGCCCGCGTCAGGTAGAGGTAACTGTTCGCGTCGAAGCGGTCGACGAAGCCCGAGGCGTTGTAATCGAGGTACGACTCCACGTCGCGATAGGGGAAGAAGGCCCCCGCCGGGTCGTCGGCGAGCCCGAGCCCGTCCTCGCCGCGCGCCATCGAGTTGCGGCCGGCCGAGCGACGGCCGAACTTCCGCTCCATCGACGCTTTCGAGAGGTACATCACGTGGCCGATCTGCCGGGCGAGCGCGAGTCCGTCGTCGGGGTTCGGTCGATCCTCGCCGTAGTAGTCCCCCTCGTTCCAGTCGGCGTCCATCCGGATCGCGCGCCGGGCGATCCCCTCCAGCGCGAGACACTGGGGATCCAGCCGGGCGGCGGTGGCGACGGGGATGACGTAGCGCGCATCGTCAGGGTAGCGTTTCGCCCACTCGAGCGCGTTCATCCCGCCGACGCTGCCGCCGACGACGGCGTGGAGCCGACCCACGCCGAGCGCGTCGAGCAGCTTCCGCTGGGCGCGCGCCCAGTCCTCGACCTGCACGGGCGGGAAGTCGGTGCCCCAGCGGTCGTGGTCGGGTGCGTCGCCGTCGTCGCCTCCCGGCACCGACGCCGGTCGCTCGCTCGACGGGCCCGAGGAGCCGTAACAGGAGCCGGGGACGTTCGCGCAGACGACGTAGTACTCCGTGGTGTCGATGGCCTTGCCCGGCCCCACGACGTCGTCCCACCAGGCGCGGGCCTGGCCGGCCTGTTCGGCGTCCTCCTCGGGCGTGCGCGCGACGTTCTGGCTGCCGGTGAGGGCGTGACAGACGAGTATCGCGTTGTCGCCGTCGAACTCGCCGTAGGTCTCGTAGGCGACCTCGAGGTCGGGGATGGTCTGGCCGCACTCGAAGGTGAACTCCCCGAGCGAGGCGACGTCGCGGTCGACGGGTGTCCCGCTCATTGCCGTTAGTTCGCCCCCGAGCCTGAAGTTCCCTCCGCTGCGCGCTCGCCGGCATCGAGGCCGGCGTCGATGTCGGCGATGATGTCCTCGGGATCCTCGATGCCGACCGAGAGCCGGAGCATGTCGGGGTAGACGCCGGCGTCGATCTGCTCCGCCTCGCTCATCTGCGCGTGGGTCGTCGACGCCGGGTGGATGACGAGGGTCTTCGCGTCGCCGACGTTCGCGAGGAAGCTCGTCAGGTCGACCTCCTCACAGAACGTCTTGGCAGCCTCGTAGCCGGCTTCGACGCCGAAGGTGACCATCCCGCCGTAGCCCCCGTCGAGGTACTTGCTGGCGTTGTCGTGGGTCTCGTGGCGCTCCAGGCCGGGATAGCTGACCCAGCCGACGCGGTCGTCATCGACGAGCGCCTCGGCGACCTCCTGGGCGTTCTGACAGTGGCGCTCCATCCGGAGCGGGAGCGTGTTGACTCCCTGGATCGTCTGCCAGGCGTCGAAGGGGGACTGCTGGCCCCCGGTCGGGCGCACGCCGCGCTGGCGCGCGACGTTGGCGAAGGCGGCGTCGCCGAACTGCTCGACGAAGTCGACGGGGAACGCCGGGTTCTGGCCCGACAGCTCCTCGTAGTCGGCGTCCGGGTGGTCCCACGGGAACGTGCCGCCGTCGACGAGGATGCCGCCGACGGTCGTGCCGTTGCCCGTGAGCCACTTCGTCGTCGACTCCCAGACGATGTCGGCGCCATGCTCGAACGGGCGGCAGAGGTACGGCGACGCGAACGTGTTGTCCACGAACAGCGGGGTTGCGTGGTCGTGGGCGATGTCCGCGAGCCGCTCGAGGTCCGGCGTGACCAGCGAGGGGTTCGCGATGGTCTCGACGTGGACGTAGGCGGTGTCCTCGTCGATCGCCTCCTCGTACGCCTCGTAATCCAGCGTGTCGACGAGCCGCGCCTCGACCCCGCGCCGGTTGGCCACGGTGGTCATGTACGCGGACGTGCCGCCGTACATCTCCGAGCTGGCGACGATGTTGTCGCCGGCGCTCGCGAGGACGGTCGTCGCCGCGTCGAGCGCGGCCATCCCCGACGAGGTGGCAACGGCGTCGGTGCCGCCCTCGAGGTCGGTCATCCGGTCCTCCAGGGCGTTGAGCGTCGGGTTCGAGAGCCGCGTGTAGATGTGGCCCTCGTTCTCCCGCATCGCGTACATCTCCGCCGTCTTGTCCGCGTCCTCGAACTCGAACGACGTGGTCTGATAGATCGGGGTCGCCCGCGACCCCGTCGCTGGATCCGGCTCCGTCCCGGCGTGGACGCTCCGGGTCCTGAACCCTCTAGTCATGTGTGTAGTGCATATATCTCCATAGGTCTATAACCGTCAGTTACGGCAAGGCATGCCGGCCGATCGGACGCGTGGCTCCCCGGACGTGACGATGGTAAAAAGTGAAGCGCAGTACGAAACGGAGTTCGGCCGGTCGCCGACCGCTATCCGACCGTGATGAACTCGTAGCCGTCGGCGGCGAGTGCGCCGACGTCGGGGCCGTGGTCGTCCTCGCCGCCGGAGAGTTCGAGCCCCTCCTCGCGGGCGGCTTCGTCGACGTCGTGGGCGGTGGCGCAGTAGCCGCAGACGCCGGCGACGAGGTCGCGCTCGTACACCTCGTCGTAGTACGACTTGATCGCGTGCTCCGGGTTCTCCCTGAACACGGGGATCCAGTCGGTGGCGGCGCCGTCGAAGTACACCTCGACGTGGAAGCCCGAATCGTCGAGGTCGACGGCGTACTGCAGGCCGTTGGCCAGTTGGCTCGGTTCGTCAGTGTCCGCGTTCACCAGCACGGCGAACTTTCGGTCCGACATGGGCGGTGGTTGGCGGGAGGATCCTAAATCTCCTGCTCTTCGTGGGGGAGTGTTCGGATAAGTCCCGGAGTTATAATCTCACTACAATTAATTAGAGTTGGTATACTGGAGTACACGATAAACGAAATCCACCAGATAGATTATATTACCAAACAGATTCTTTTGATAAGGGCGACTAATTAAAAATCATGTGGCAAGACAAAATAGAGCGGGCTAAGAGGGTGCTGCCTCCGCTGATCGTCGCGACGATAATCTTCGATATTATCGCTATCCAATCAGTCGACCCAGTGCCTTTTCCGACCCTGCTGCTGTGGTTATTCCTGTACTTTTTAGTCACGTTCACGATCATTTCAACCATATATTTCGCGTATTCATATCTCAACAGCGTAGCTCAGTTGGACAGGTGAAAACCTGAGCCAACACTTGGCGGTGCCCGGATAGGCCGATTCCAGCCTGTTGCAAATGCTTGCAGCCATATTTCTGCAGTCTCCGGTTCCCAGCTTCTGAATCGACTAGCGAATGCGTTAGTTGCCATTTCAGCTGCTTGGCCTGTCCACACACGCCGACGGCCCCCTTCACGTCTCCGTCCGGCTCCGCGAGACGTGGGTTTAAGCCCGATGGCGCGCCAAAGACGCTATATGTCCGCTGCCGGGCCACCAGTCCCAGCCCTCGCCGACCGCGCCGTCGCGTGTGCGGAGCGCCTCCAGGCCGCCGACAGCGTGTTGCTGGCCTCACACATCGACGCGGACGGCCTCACCAGCGCCGCCGTCGCCTCCTCGGCGCTCGCGCGCGCCGACATCGACCACGAGGTCGTCTTCGAGAAACAGCTCGACGAGGCGTCCATCGCCGGGATCGCCGACCGCGAGTTCGACACCGTGTTGTTCACCGACTTCGGCTCCGGCCAGCTCGATATCATCGCCGACCACGAGGCCGCGGGCGACTTCACGCCCGTCATCGCCGACCACCACCAGCCCGCGGAGGCCGACACGGAGTACCACCTCAATCCGCTGCTGTTCGGCATCGACGGCGCCGCCGAGCTCTCCGGGGCCGGCGCCAGCTACGTCCTCGCCCGCGCACTGGAGGGGCCGGACGTCGACAACCGCGACCTCGCGGCCCTCGCCGTCGTCGGCGCCGTCGGCGACATGCAGGACGGCGACGGCGGGCTTCACGGGGCCAACGAGGGCATCGTCGACGAGGGCGAGGCCGCCGGCGTCCTCGAGCAGGCGACCGACCTCGCGCTGTACGGCCGGCAGACGCGCCCACTGCCGAAGCTGCTGGAGTATGCGACGGACGTGAAGATCCCCGGTATCTCCAACGACGAATCGGGGGCCATCTCCTTCCTCTCGGACCTGGATCTCGACCTGAAATCGGGGGGCGACTGGCGCCGCTGGGTCGACCTCGGCGACGCCGAACGGCAGACGCTCGTTAGCGCGCTCGTCCAGCGCGCGGTCTCCTCGGGCGTCCCCGCCGACCGCATCAACGAACTCATCGGGACCTCCTACACGCTCCAGGCCGAGGAGGTCGGCACCGAACTCCGGGACGTTAGCGAGTTCTCCACACTCCTGAACGCGACCGCCCGGTACGAGCGCGCGGACGTCGGCCTCGCGGTCTGTCTCGGCGCCCGTGGCGAGCCGCTCGAGGAAGCCCGGAGCCTCCTGCGGAACCACCGGCGCAACCTCTCGGAGGGGCTCCAGTGGGTCAAAACCGAGGGCGTCACGACCGAGGACCACCTCCAGTGGTTCGACGCCGGCTCCCGCATTCGCGAGACGATCGTCGGTATCGTCGCCGGGATGGCCGTCGGCTCTCCCGCCGTCGACCGCGAGAAACCGATCGTCGCGTTCGCCGAGAAGAACGAGACCGAACTGAAGGTGTCCGCCCGCGGGCCCCATCACCTCGTGCGACAGGGGCTCGACCTCTCCGTCGTCATGGGCGAGGCGAGCCGGTCCGTCGGCGGCGACGGCGGCGGACACGACGTCGCCGCAGGCGCCACGATCCCAGCCGACAAGCGCGAGGCGTTCCTCGACACGGCCGACGAGCTCGTCGCCGAACAGGTCGGGTAGCGCGTCCTCACGTGGCGGCCTACCGAGGGGCCGAGTGCCGTCCGTCGGTCACGACCGCCCCAGGTCGCGGAACATCACGCGGTAGTCGTCCGGGGAGAAGTCGTTGGTGACCTGCGTGAGGTTTGCGTCGACGTCGTCGAGGCGGTTCAGCAGTCGGTCGTACTCGTCGCTCTCCGACAGCTCCGCCGCCGATTTCCAGGATTCGAGGACCGCCCGTTTGGTCGCGAGGGCGGCTGCTTGCTGGAGCATCTCGTCGTACTCGCTGCGGTTCTCCAACGTTTCGACAGCTTCGATGACACGGTCGCGGTCCGCCGGTTTCGTCAGGTAGAGGTCGAACCCCATCCCGATGATGTCGAATCCGGGTTCGACCGCCGTCACCATCGCGACGCGACAGTCGACGTCCCTGCTCCGGATGGCTTCGAGTACCTCGTCGCCCCGCCCGTCGGGCAGTCGTCGGTCGAGAAGGACGACGTCCAGCGATTCGTCGACCTCGGATAGCGCAGCGTCGACCGTTCCTGCCGTTCGGACGTCGTACTGCTGTTCGAGATAGCCCACGTAGAGGTCGGCGAGGTCGTCCTCGTCTTCGACGATGAGTACTTCGGTGTCACTCACGGGTCGACCACCCACGACCGCCCACTGCCATGTTCCCACACATGGTACAATTGCGGTAATCGGTGTCTAATAAAACCATCGTCTATATATGTGAAAATTGTAACATTCGGGGTTGGCTGAGCCGCGAAGTGGGTTCCGCGACTGCCGGACCCGCGGCACGTGGTCGTCGACGGGTTGGTCTTTTATATGAAGCCGACACACGTACTGACGAATGAGCGATCTGGTTTCGACCGGGGTCGACGGAATCGACTCGATACTCAACGGGGGCATCACCAGCCGATCGACGGTTCTCGTCTCGGGTAACCCGGGAACGGGAAAGAGCATTTTCGGGATCCAGTACCTCCACACCGGCGTCACGGAGTTCGACGAACGCGGCGTCTACGTCTCTTTCGAGGAGGACGCGGAGGACATTCGGCGGGCGGCCGAATCGGTCGGGTTCGACGACTTCGGCGACCTCGTGGACGAGGGCGAGATCGTCATCCACGACAAGCGGGAGATGCTCCGCGACGGCGACTTCTCGAACGCCGTCGACCGGCTCCTCGAAACCATCGACGACGGCTCTTTCGACCGGCTCGTCCTCGACTCCCTGTCGATGTTTCAACTGTTCTTCGACGACGAGCAGGAGAAGCGGACGTACCTGCTGAAGTTCTCGGACATCCTGAAGGGGAACGGACTCACGTCGCTGCTCATCAACGAGCAGGGGGCCGTGTTCCCGGACACGGAGGTCGGCTTAGAGAACTTCCTCACGGACGGGAACATCTACTTCATCCAGACGCCGACGGAATCGGGCGTGAGCCGGTACGTCTGGGTTGCCAAGATGCGCAAACAGGACATCGACACCGACATCTTTCCGATGGAGATCGGTGACGGTGGTATCACCGTCCACGACCGCGCCGGCGGGTTCTCGATGATGGGTCGCGACGGGTCGGCCTTCTAGTTCTCCCCCGACGAGAGGTTGCGCCAGACGTCGTCAAGCCGGTTTTTCACTGCCGACCGCTCTTCGATCTCGATAGAGATCCCGTCGCGGAAGTCGACCTCGACGCCGTCGACCCGCCGCCGGTACACCTTCACGCGGCGGTGCTCCTCGGAGAGCGGTCGGTCGTGTAACTCGAGGAGTTCGGCCTCCTCCAGCTCGTTGATCCGCCGATAGCAAGTCGCGATCGGCACGTCGAGCTCGTCGGACAGCTCCTGGGCCGACATCGGTTCGTCGGCCGCGGTCAGGATGTCCGTGTTGTACTTGTTCCCCAACACCGTGATCAGATCGTCCCCCGCCATCGTCACTGAAACTCCGGTTTTCAGTTGCAAAAATATGACGGAGCGGCCTTCAGAACGGAGAACTAGCGATCCATGGCTTGCTGAGGCCGAATGCGGCTACTCGTGGAATGACGACGAACGAGGGGACAAAGATTATCGACCCTGATAGACGGGGCCGTAGTTTTATGCTCCCTACCGGCGCACCCTTTCGCATGATATTTGTCGAGATCCTCTACCTGCTCGCCACCGTGGCCCTCGTCGTGACGGGGCTCACGATGGTCGGGCTCGCACTTCAGACGTACCTGGATACCAGCCGCCGGGCCATGATCCACCTCTCGATCGGGTTCACGCTCGTCGTTGGGGCCGCCATCGCGACGTCGGTGAGCGCGTTCCTCACCAGCTTCGAGGGCGTTCGGTCGCTGCTGCTCGTCAACACCGGCTTCACCGCCTCCGGCTTCAGCTTCGTCGTCTATAGCCTCGTTTCCTACGAGTAGTTCCCGGCGACGCTGCCGGGCAGCGACCCGTCGGAATCGTTGAACACGCTGTCGCCGATCCTTTTTGAGTGACCATTGTTCGCCTCGCACCGCCGGCGAAGTCCTGGCCCCGCTGTCGCCCCCTCGAGAACCCGAATGCGCCGTAGCAACTCGTACAGGCTGGTTTTCAGGACTGATATCCCGAGCGTCCCTGAGACTGGGAATTCACCCCGATTTCACCCACGATTTGGCGGCCGTAACCGCCCGACGGGAGCGTTTTATCACATCGAATATTTTGGACGGTGTTTTTAACAGGGACTTCGGCTTCGTACCGGGTAAGTCCGCGGCGGCGCCGTGGACCAACAGCAAACCCATGTTCGAATTCATCAACGACGACGACAGGGGGCAGGTCGGAATCGGCACCCTCATCGTGTTCATCGCGATGGTGCTCGTGGCGGCGATCGCCGCGGGCGTGCTGATCAACACGGCCGGCTTCCTGCAGAGTCAGTCAGAGCAGACCGGTCAGGAATCGACGAGTCAAGTGAGCGACCGCGTGCAGGAAATTAACACGGTTGGGAACGTCAACAGTGCCGGTGACGGCGTTGATTACGTCAACGTGAGTATCATGAAGGGGTCGGGGTCGGCCGACATCGACATGTCGCAGGCGACGATAGAGTTCATCGGTCCTGGCGGCGCTACAACGCTGACTCACGCCGCTGGATCGGATCCGTCTTTCACGCTGAACGCCATCACAGGAAGTGTCAACGTTCTCCAAAATTCGAGTGACCGGTTCGAGGTCGTTATCGAACTCAGTGGTAGTTCGGGTCAACCCAGTTCACTCGCAGAAGGGGAGTCCGCTAGTATTCGCATCACGACCGCCTCGGGTGCAACGACCTCAATCGAGATTCGCGTGCCCGATGACGTGGAAGGCGAAAGCGCTGTGGAGCTGTAACCATGTTCGAGTTCATCACTGAAGACGACAGGGGGCAGGTCGGAATCGGCACCCTCATCGTGTTCATCGCGATGGTGCTCGTGGCGGCGATCGCCGCGGGCGTGCTGATCAACACGGCCGGCTTCCTGCAGAGTCAGTCCGAGCAGACCGGTCAGGAATCGACGAGTCAAGTGAGCGACCGCGTGCAGGCGATCAACACCATCGGCAACGTCAACAGCGCCGGTGACGGTGTTAACTACGTCAACGTGAGTATCATGAAGGGGTCGGGTTCGGCCGACATCGACATGTCACAGGCGACTGTCGAGTTCATTGGCCCGGACGGCGCCGAAACTCTCGTCTACAACGAGACGCTGGATAACAGTACCTTCCAGCTGACGGCGATCAAGGGGAGTGTGACTGTTCTGGAGAACTCGAGCGACCGCTTCAAGCTCGTCATCCAGCTCGACGGGTCCAACAATCCCGGCGACCTCCTCGAAGGCGAGTCCGCCAGTCTTCGTATCACCACAGCATCCGGTGCCACGACGACGATCGAGATCCGCGTGCCCGACTCCGTGGCCGACGAGGAGGCTGTGGAGCTGTAACGATGTTCGAATTCATCACTGAAGACGACCGGGGGCAGGTCGGAATCGGCACCCTCATCGTGTTCATCGCGATGGTGCTCGTGGCGGCGATCGCCGCGGGCGTGCTGATCAACACGGCCGGCTTCCTACAGAGCCAGTCCGAACAGACCGGCCAGGAGTCGACCAGCCAGGTGACGGATCGCGTGCAGGAGATCAACACGATCGGCAACGTCACGGCAGCCGAGGACGGCGTCAATCGCATCAACATCAGCGTCATGAAGGGGTCGGGTGCGGGCGACATCGACCTCTCCGCGTTGACGATCGAGTATATCGGCCCGAACGGGGCCGAGACGTTGACCTTCGACGAGACGGACACCGTCAACGCGACGTCGTACTTCCGGCTCGATGCGGTGCGAGGCACGGAACCGGTCGCGCAGAACAGCAGTGACCGATTCGTGCTCGTCATCGGTCTCGGGGCTGCAGACGGGGACAACCCGGCGAACCTGGGGACCGGTGAGTCCGCCAGTCTGCGCATCACGACGGCCTCGGGCGCGACGACCTCGATCGAGATCCGCGTGCCGGACTCCGTCAGCGGCGAGAGCGCAGTCCAACTGTAGCGCCGATACACCTTTCCTTCTTTAGTGTGAATCGCCGCCGATGAGTGACGACGGCTCGGCGTTCGACCCGGACGACCTCGATTTTACTGATGACGAGCGCGTCCGCGAGATCGACGAGAGTCGATACGTCGTCTCCGCGGGGGACGGCGCCCCGAACCCGCCGCCGAGCGATGAGTCGACTGACGCCGACGCGGGCGACGACGCCGACGCGACGTCGACCGCGGACAAGTCCGGGGGGCCGTCGGGCGATACGGTCACGGCGGAAGACGTGAGTCGCTGGCTGACCGCGTCGTTCCGCGACGACGGGTTCACCTACGGGTTCGACGCCACGCTGTCGGTCGGCGACGACGTCGTTCGTCACCGGATGGTCTCGAACGACGTGACCACGACGTTCGACACGCTGTTGACCTGGTTCTCGCGGAGCGTGGGGGAGACGACGCCGCCCGCGGAGGTGCTCGGGATCCTGTTCGCGGCGTCGAACACCCCGGTCCAGTATCCGCCCGGCACGCTCAAGCGCTACGTGGCGGACCACGACCTCTCGCCGGACGACACGATCGAGGACCTCCTGAACGTGGCCGAGGCGCACGGCGGGCTCCGGATCGATGCGGGGAGCGCGAGCGACGCCGACGATTCTCAGCGCTGAGAACCGCGGGCGAGCGATTAAGTGTCGCTTTCCACCGAGTGTACCGTATGACGACACGCGTGCTCATTGCGGACGACTCGGAGTTTATGCGGAACCTGCTCCGGGAGATCCTCGAGGGGGAGTTCGAGATCGTGGGGGAGGCGGAGAACGGCGTGGAAGCCGTGGACATGTACGGCGAGTACAGTCCCGACCTGGTGATGATGGACATCGTGATGCCCATCCGTGACGGGATCGAGGCGACCGCCGAGATCACCGACGCCGACCCCAGTGCGACGGTCATCATGTGTACGAGCGTCGGGCAGGAGGCGAAGATGAAGTCCGCGATCAAGGCCGGCGCGGAGGGGTACATCACGAAGCCGTTCCAGAAGCCGAACGTCCTCGAAGCGATCAGCGCGGCGGTCTGATGCGCGTCGACGTCGGAGCCCTCGGCGCCTGCAGCCGTCTCGCGGAGCGGGGGGCCGGACAGGCCGCAAGCGCGCTCGCAGCGATGACGGGAACGGACCTTCGCGTCGAGGTGACGGGGGCGAACCTCGCCACGACCGAGGAGCTCGCCGACTCGTTCGGGGGCTCGGAGCAGATCGGCGTCCAGGTCGGGCTCCGAAACGGGCTCGACGGCGAGGCCGTTCTCGCGTTCGACGCCAGTGCCATCGACACCGTCCGGTCGCTGCTCCCGGGTGACGGTTCCGCCGACCGAAGCGCAGTCACCGAGCTTGGTAACATCGCGCTCGGTGGGTTCCTCGACGGCTGGGCGAACCACCTCGACGCCGCCATCGACATGACGCCGCCGACGTACGTCGAGGCGGACGGGGCCGACGTCCTTCCGGGCGGCGCACAGTCGACGGAGGGCGTCTTCCTCTTCGAGAGCCGGATGGAGGCGACGACCGTCGACCTCGATTTCGCCATCTACCTGCTGCCGAACTCCGGCCCGATGCGCGAGCTCCTGGTCGGTCGCGGCGACGGCCGGGTCGGGGCCGGCGGCCGGGGCGGCAACGGTGGCCGGGGCGGGAGCGGCGGGAGCGGCGGGAGCAGCCCCGCGACGGCGATCCCGTACGACTCGCTGTCGACGTTCGCCGCGCTCGCCGAGCGCGGCTCCACGAACGCCGCCGACAATATCGCGACGATGACGGGGCTGGAGACGAGTGTCGACGTCAGCCGGCTCCGGTTCGTCCCGCTGGCGGATCTCCCGGCCGAAGTCGGCGAGGAGCGCCACGCCGGCACCGTCTTCGAGCTGACCGGCCAGCCGAGCGGCTACCTCGCGATCCTCTTCGACGAGGCCTCCGCGGTCGCCGTCGCGGAGGCAATGTTGCCGATGGCACCCGACGACCCCCTCGGCGACATGGGCGAACAGGCGCTAAAGGAGCTCGGCAATGTCATGACGAGCGGACTCATCGACGGCTGGGCGAACGTGCTCGGCACGAGCATCGAGCACTCGCCCCCGGAGTACGTCCACGACATCGGATCGGCGGCGCTCAGCCCGCTCGTTGCCGCGCTGGGCCAGCGACAGGAGTACGGGTTCATCATCGACGCGGTGATCGAAACGGCCGAGACCGAGGTGACCTGCGACGTGTACGCGCTCCCCGACGAGCAGGAACTCGCCACGGTCCTCGCTAGCCTCGACGGGCAGTGACCACCAACTCGAACGGGCGGTCACCCCCGGGCGTCCACGGCGGCCCCGACCGCATCAAGGTCGGCGTCGCCGAACTCGCGGTGGCGACGGCCGGGGAGACCCTCACGACCAGCGGGCTCGGCTCCTGTGTCGCGGTCGCGCTCCACGACGAGCGGGCTGGCGTCCGGGGACTGCTCCACGCGATGTTGCCCGCGGAGGCGGACGGCTCGCCCGGACGGGCGCCGGCAGCCAAGTACGTCGATACCGGGGTCGGTGACCTGCTCGAATCGCTCTCGGCGGCCGGCGCATCCCCCGGCCGCGTCGATGCCCGGCTGGTCGGCGGTGCGAAGCTCATCGACGTGACCGGCGGGTCGGTCGGTCGCCGAAACGTCGAGGCGGCACAGGCCGTCCTCCAGAAGCGCTCGATCCCCGTCGTCGCCAGCGACGTCGGGGGCGAGACGGGACGAACGGTTCGCTTCGAAGCCGAGGGTCGGCTCCGCGTGCGGGCCGCCGACGGTTTCGAGCGCGTCCTGTAGCGCGGTCACTTTTAAAGGAACGGCCGGTTGCTATCAGACCTGATATTCTCGGGAGTGTTCTTAAGTAACGGAAGTGGGTCACAACGCTCAATGGGTATCGAAACGCCGGTGTGGGCGGTTCCGACCGTCGGGTGGCTCGCCGCCTCGGTCGGGGTCGTTGGCGCAAGTATCCTCGATCGGTTCCTCGATGACGAGGAATCCGAGGCGGCCGACGACGAGCTGCTGGACGACGGCGGCGGCCTCGGCGGCGGGGACCTCGATGGCGGCGACCCACTCGGTGGCGACGATCTCGACGGCCTCGACGGTGACGACGACTTCGGTGACCTCGGGGAGATGGACGACATGGACGGCCTCGAGGACGACGGCGCTGGCGGCGGTGCCGGCACGAACGAGCTCGAGAACCGGCTGAGCGAACTCGAGAACGAGGTCGCGACGATGTCCTCGACGGTCTCGACGGTCCGCTCGGAGAACGAAGAGATCTCCGCCACCGTCGAGGACGTCGAGGAGGACGTCCGGAACCTGCTGGACATCTACGAGATGGTCACCCGCGGGATCAACCCGTTCGTCGACGAGACCAGCGACTTCGACGGCGACGGCGGCGACCTCGGCCTGTTCGACGACGATGACGACGACGGCGAAGTGGACGAGGCGCTCGCCGAGGACGTCGCCGGTGCCGACGCGGACGGCTTTTTCGACGAGGACATCGTGGACGACGGCGACAGTGCGATGGACGAGGATCTCGGCGGTGACGACCTCGGTGGCGACGGGTTGGACGACGGCCTCGGCGGCGACGGGCTGGACGACGACCTCGGCGGCGACGCCGGCGGTGACGACGCGTTCGCCGACCTCGACGACGACTTCGGGGACGGCGGCCTCGACGCCGAGATGGGCGAGGCCGACGACGCGGCGGAGGCGGGCGGCGATGCCGACGCGGACGAATCGACAGCGACCGACGCGGCAACTACGGAGACCGACATGAACGACGAGGGTAAGAGCTTCGACGAACTGAAAGCAGAGTACGAGTCGGGGGACGCCGACTGGGCGGACGAGGACGAGGCCTCGGCGGACGACGCCACCGATACCGCGGCCGACGACGCGTCGGTCGAGGCACCGTCCGACGACGCCGCCGAGACGGACCCACTCGACGACGATCCGTTCGGCAACCCGGACGGGGTCGAGTCGGTACCCGAGGACGACCTCGCCGACGAACCCGTCGGCGGCGACCCCGCCCAGCACGGCGCACCCGAAGACGCCCGTGGCCAGCGGGAACCGGAGCCCGACCCCGCTCGCGGCCGAGGGGCCGATCCCGCCCCCGAACCGGAACCGTCCCGGGATCCCGACCGAGGGGAGTCGCGCGAGCGGCGACAGGACGCGCGCGACCAGGACCGTCGGACGGGACAGGGTCAGGACCGTCGCGACGAGCGCGAGCAAGGCGGCTTCGAGTTCGTCGGGTCCGGTGACCTGGCCACCCAGCAGGAGCAGCCGTACCTCTCGACGCTCCCCGGCGATTACGTCGGCGACCTCGTCGTGATGGAGTGGCTCGAGTACCTCGTCTCGAACGCTGACGTCACGGACGCGGCCCGCGCGGTCAACTACTACGAACGGATCGAGTGGGTATCGCCGGAGGTCGCGGAGCGGCTGCGTGCGTTCCTCTCCGGGTTCGGCACCGTCGACCGCAACCTCGTGGACAAGCCCGGCACGTCGACGCTGGGTCGGGAGCATCACACGACGAGCCTGCGCTACATCACGCAGCTCAACGGCACGACGGCACACTCGATCCTGCTCGACCGCTGGGACGAGCTGACGGCGGGGTCGATGCTCGGCGCGGCAGGACCGGGCGCCGGTGTCCCCGGTGACGCCCCGTCCGGCGGCAACGGCGCTCGTGGCGACGCTTCGTCCGGTGGCAACGGCGCTCGCGGTGACGCTCGCCACGGCGACGGCACCCACAATGGCGACGCGCCGCGGTCCGGCACCGACCCGGTCGGTGGCACCCCGCGTGGCAACGGCGTCGGGGGCAACGGCGCCGGTGGGGGGTGGATCGATGGGAATTAGCGTGTCCGCGTCGACCGCGATCATTCTCGCCGGCGCCTTCATCGCGTTCGGCGCGCTCACACCCGTGGTTTCGAACGGCTTCGACCGCGTTTCCTCGGCCAGTGACGCGGTCCACGACCGCGCGCTCGACCGGCAGAACACGGACGTCGAACTCGCGAACGCGACCTACAGCAGCGGCACGCTGACGGTGACGGCGAACAACACCGGGTCGACCTCGCTGTCCGTCTCCGAGACGGTGTTACTCGCGGACAACGAGTTCGTGCCGCTCACGAGCAACGACACCGCCGTCGACGGCAACGGCGCAACCGGACTGTGGCTGCCCGGCGAGACGCTGAAGATCACGGTCGACGTCGACCAGCCGAATCGGATCACGCTCGCGACGGAGTACGGCGTGAAAGTGAGCAGCGACGTGGTGGTGGTGTAGATGGCGAGCGTCTCCATCTCGCACCTCATCCTCTTTATCGCTAGCCTCACCATCGCCGCCGGCGTCGTCGGCACGATGACGTCGGGAGTCGACCGCATCAACGCCGCCGTCGAGGCCAGCAGTATCGACGCGTCGGACCAGATCCGCACGGACATCACGATCATCTCCGACGCCGGCAGTCCCGTCTACAACAGCACCGAGGGGAACCTGACGCTGCTGGTGAAGAACACCGGGACCGAACGGTTACCACCCGACGGGGAGAAGCTCGAGGTCCTGGTGGACGGCCAGTTCATCCAGCCAGCCAACGTGAACACGACCCTGCTCACCGGTACCGGCGACTCCTGGGCCGGTGGCGACGTGCTGAAACTCGAGATCGACGTCGGGTCACTCGCCACGGGGGATCATCGAGCGAAACTCACGATCAACAGCAAGGAAGCGGTCTTTCGGTTCCGAATCAGCTAATGCCACGAAACAATCTACTGTCGCTCGGCCTGGGTGGTCACGACCGATTGAACAAGGAACTCGGCGGCGGGATCCCGCGCGGTAGCATCGTGCTGATCGAGGGCGACTACGGCGCCGGGAAGTCGGCGATGACCCAGCGGTTCAGCTACGGGCTCGTCGACGAGGGGGCGACCTGCACCGTCCTCTCGACGGAGCTCACCGTCCGCGGATTCATCGACCAGATGCACTCGTTGTCGTACGACGTGGTCAAGCCGATCCTCAACGAGGATCTGCTCTTCCTCCACGCCGACTTCGACTCCGGCGGGGCCTTCTCCGAGGAGGGCGGCGACCGCAAGGAGCTGCTCCGCCGGCTGATGGACGCGGAGGTGATGTGGGAGCCGGACGTGATCTTCCTCGACACCTTCGATTCGATCCTCCGGAACGACCCAACCTTCGAGTCGCTCATCCGGCAGAACGAGGAGCGGCAGGCTGCGCTGGAGATCATCTCCTTTTTCCGGGACATCATCTCACAGGGAAAGGTCGTGGTGCTCACCATCGACCCCTCCACCGTCGACGAGGAGGCCATCGGCCCCTTCCGGGCCATCGCGGACGTGTTCCTCCAGTTGGAGATGATCGAGGTCGGTAACGAGGTCCGTCGCCAGATCAGCGTCAAACGGTTCGCGGGGATGGGCGAACAGGTCGGGGACAGCGTCGGGTTCTCGGTTCGGTCGGGAACCGGGATCGTCATCGAGAGCCGGAGCGTGGCCTGACGTGCCGGCGTCCCGTTCATCGTCGCCTCGCTCACGGACGCTCTCGGCTCGCCCCCCTCCCCCGTCTTCGCGCAGGTCCTGAAGCACAGTTGACAGAGGGTTTAATGAACGACCACGTGCTGACTATCTAACGACCACTCGGAACCCCGTAACAACCTCGATGACCGAACACGGAACTGCCCAGCCGTCCGACGAGCTCCGGCGGGCCGCGATGCGGCGTCCGCACCTCCGTGAGCACCTGCGAAAGTTCAAGCAGATCACCGGCGAGTACCCGCAGTTCATCGAGGAGGCTGACGACGAGTACGAGTCGGACCGCCCGAACGTGCTCTACCCGGTCGGCGGCCCCATCTACTGTCACGTCTACGGCGACCTCGGCCAGGAGATGAAGTACTACGCCATCGAGCCGAACCTCTCCGGTTCGGAGGTCGCCGTGCTGGAAACGGTGAAGGACAAGCTGCTGACCGTCAGCGGTCACCACGCCGCCCCGGACTCCGAGTCCGAGTACGACGACCTCATCGAGGAGCTGCTGGAGGAGGTCACCCACGTCGAGGAACAGGGGTCCGGTCGGTTCAGTTCGGTGGAGAAGGCCCTCAACTGGGGGAAGATCTCGGTGACCGAGGAGACGTACGAGAACATCCGCTACCGGCTGAACCGCGACATCGTCGGGTTCGGCCCCCTGGAGCCGGTGATGCGTGACCCGGCCAACGAGGACATTCACGTCATCGGTCCCCACGAGTGCCACGTCGACCACGGCGTCTACGGCATGATGGAGACGACGGTGGACTTCGGGGATCCCGAGGAGTTCGACAGCTGGCTGCGGAACATGGGCGAGCGCATGGGCGACCCGGTTTCCGACTCCGACCCCATCGTCGACTCGACGCTGCCGGACGGCTCCCGTGTCAACATCATCTACTCCGACGACGTCTCCGTCAAGGGGTCGTCGCTGACGATCCGGCAGGGCGACGAGACGCCGCTGTCGATCAACCAGATCACCAACTGGGGGACGCTCTCTCCGCAGCTCGCGGCGTACCTCTGGCTCTGCTTGGAGAACGAGCAGACGGTGTTCGTCGTCGGCGAGACGGCCTCGGGGAAGACGACGACGCTGAACGCGATCCTCTCGTACATCCCGCGCGACTCGAAGATCTACACCGCGGAGGACACCGCGGAGGTCATCCCGCCGCACAACACCTGGCAGCAGCTCCTTACTCGCGAGGGTGGCGGCGAGGGCTCCTCCGACGTCGACATGTTCGACCTCGTCGCCGCCGCGCTCCGCTCCCGTCCGGACTACATCATCGTGGGCGAGGTGCGTGGCGCGGAGGGTCGGATGGCGTTCCAGGCCGCCCAGACGGGCCACCCTGTCATGCTGACGTTCCACGCTTCCGACATCGTCTCGATGATCCAGCGGTTCACCTCGGACCCGATCAACGTGCCCGAGACGTTCATGGACAACGCCGACGTCGCGCTGTTCCAGAACCGGGTCAAGCAGGGCGACGAGGTCTTACGCCGCGTCACGAGCGTTCAGGAGATCGAGGGCTACTCGAAGGAGATGGACGGGGTGATCACTCGTGAGGTGTTCTCGTGGGACCCCGTCGAGGACGAGATCGTCTTCCAGGGGATGAACAACTCCTACGTCCTCGAAGAGCAGATCGCGACGCTGCTCGGCTACGACGACACCCGCGAGATCTACGACGACCTCGACTTCCGCGCCCAGCTCATCGAACGAATGATTCAGGAGGGGATCCTCGGCTACCACGAGGTCAACGAGGCCATCGATGCCTTCCAGCGCGACGGCGTCGAGGGGCTCCCCTTCGACATGCACCGGAACGTGTAACATGTCGGTTCAGGGCGCCAGTTCGGGGATCGCGAACGCGTTACAGTTCACGACGGATTTACTGGAGTCGTACGACCAGCTCGACATCAGCAAGAGGCAGTACGTCGGCTACGTGCTGACGCCCTCACTGCTCGTGCTCCTGATCACGTTCGTCGCCGCGTTCTTCTTGCCCTTGCCGCTCTCGGTGCGGGTTCCGATGCCCTTCTTGGGGGGGATCGTGTTCCTCGCGGCGCTTTTGTACCCGAAGCTGTACGTCAACAGCCGGCGGACGGCGATCGAGAATCAGCTGCACCTCGTGATGACCCACATGACGGTGCTGTCGACGACGAACATCGACCGGATGGAGGTGTTCCGGACGCTCGCGCGCGAGGAGGAGTACGGCGCCGCCGCCGAGGAGATCGGCCAGATCGTCCACCTCGTCGACACCTGGAACCGGAGCCTCGACGACGCGTGTCGCCGGCAGGCGAAGGAGGTCCCCTCGGACGCGATGGCCGACTTCTTCGACCGCCTCGGCTACACTATCGCCGCCGGCCAGGAGTTAGAGGAGTTTCTCCTGTCCGAGCTAGACGTCATGCTGACGAACTACGAGACGCTGTACGAGTCCTCCCTCGAGAACATCGAGGTGATGAAGGACCTGTACATGTCGATGATCCTCTCGATGACGTTCGCGCTGGTGTTCGCCATCGTCCTCCCGATCTTAACGGGGACGAACCCGACCCACACCGTCGCCGGCGTCATCGTCCTGTTCGCGATCGTCCAGACCGGGTTCTACTTCGTGATTCGGTCGATGGCGCCCCACGACCCGGTCTGGTATCACCCGGAGGACGGGGCCCCCGGCGACCGGAAGCTCTACACGGCGCTCGGTCTGGGCGGCCTCGGGACGCTGCTGCTCACCGTCTACACCGCGGCGGGGATGTTCGGGATCGGCCCCGGGTTGCCCGCGCTGTTTCCATTCCTCGACAGCTTCAAGCTCCCGCTGTACCTCTGCGTCCCGCTCACGCCGCTCTTTTTCACCGGCGTCGTACTCCGGAGTGAGGAGAAACGGATCACCGCTCGCGACGAGTCGTTCCCCCCGTTCATCCGCGCGCTGGGGGCGACCGAAAGCGCGAAGCAGTCCACCACCTCGAAGGTGCTCGAAACGCTCCGCAGGAAGGACTTCGGCGCGTTGACGCCGTCGGTCCAGCGCCTCTACCGGCGGCTCAACATGCGCCTGTCGCCCGAGGGCGCGTGGCGGTCGTTCTCCGTCGACACCCGCTCGTACCTGATCCAGAAGTTCTCCGAGATGTACCTGGTCGGCCGGCGGATGGGTGGGGACCCGAAGCAGCTCGGCGAGCTCATCTCGAAGAACATGAACGCCGTCAACCAGCTCCGCGAGCAGCGGCGGCAGTCCGCCGTGACGCTGATCGGGCTGCTGTACGGGATCACGGCGGCCTCGTCGTTCGCCTTCTTCATCGGGCTTCAGGTCGTCAACGTCCTCGCGGACATCTCGTCGAACCTGACCGTCGACAACATGGACTTCGGCCAGATCATCTACGCTGGCGTCTACGACATCCCGCTGATCAAGTACCTGCTGCTGCTGGTGATCCTCTACAACGCGCTGCTGTCGTCGATGATGATCCGCGCCATCGACGGCGGGAACCCCGCGAACGGTTTCATCCATTTCGTCTCGCTGACGTGGCTCGGCTGTCTGACCGCCATCGCGACGAGCTACCTCGTCTCGAACCTCCTCGCGGTGTAGTCGCCGGGGCCGCGGCTCACGATCCCTGACCGCTGCCGACACGAGCTTCATCCGACTCCCAGGCGACGTCGACTGGGAACCGGAGCGTCGCCACGGTGCCGCGCGGCTCGCGGTCCGTGAACGACACGTCGCCCCCGACGGACGCCGCCGCCCAGTGGACGATCCACAGGCCGAGCCCGGAGCCGTGTTCTAAGGCCGTCTCCCGGCCGGCCTCGATGGCCTCGATCTCGTGTTCCGGGACGCCGGGACCGTCGTCGGCGACGGTGACGACGACCTCGCTGGATTCGAGACCGTCGCGGGGGAGCTCGTCGGCGTCGGCGTCTACCTCGTCTGCGCCTGCCTCGGCAACCGCCGTCTCGTCCGCGCCTGCCTCGGCAACTGTCGTCTCGTCCGCGCCTGTCTCGGCAACTGCCGTCTCGTCCGCGCCTGCCTCGGCAACGTCCGTCTCGTCGGCTCCACCCCCGTCGCAGCCGACGGTTACTTGGACCCAGGGGGCGCCGTCCGGGCGCTCCGTCCCGTTGCCGTCGTGGTGTTCGAGCGCGTTTTCGACGAGGTTCTCGATGGCGGCCGCCAGCGTCCCCTCGGGGAACTCGCCCGTGACGTCGCAGTCGACGTCGACGACGACCTCGCCCTCCGGGTATTCCTCGCGAACGTCGTCGGCGATCCGCCGGGTGAGGCCGCCGGTCGAGAGGGTACGGAGCGGTTCACCCTCCAGGAGGGTCTCGACCGTCCGGGCCTTCTCGCCGAGGTCCGCGAGCGCGGCGGAGCGGCGTTCGATGGCGTCGGCCATGCGCTCCGGTTCGCCCTCGAGGGAGTCGACGAGGATCTCCGCGTAGCCGTGGACGACACCCATGTCGTTGCGGAGGTTGTGCCGGAGCACCCGGTTGAGCACTTCCAGCTGCTGGCGACGGCGCTCGCGCTCGGTCACGTCGTGGAAGACGACCGTCTGCCCGATGACGCGCCCGTGCTGGTCCGTGACCGGTTGCGTGGACACCTCGAACGTGCGCCGCCCGCTCGCGGTGGCCAGCTCGTGCAGCGTCGGTTCCGCGCCGAGCGCGACGTCGCCCGCGACGGCCCGGAGCTGCTGCCCCTGGGCCTCGCCCGCGGTCGTGTCGAACGTCTCCTCCGCCGTCCGGTTGAGCTCCAGGACGCGCTCGTCGTCGTCGACGATGGCGACGACGACGCCGACGTCGTCGAGCGCGGCCTGCCGGCCGAGGGTTCGCGTCGCCGGCACGAGCCCGAGCAGGTCGAAGCGGAAGAGCGCGTAGCCGAAGGTGATCCCCGTCACCGCGAGCGCGATCGGCGTCGCGTTGACCGCGGGGTACGGCCCGATCTGGAAGGTGTACGCGACGTGCGTGATGGTCGGAAAGATCGTTCCGATGGCGAGCGCGACGGCCTGGTCGCGGTAGAGCCTCCCGTGCTCGATGAACATGGCCGCGATGAGGGTGATGCCGGTACCGATGAGCAGGTAGCCGTACAGCGAGTGGAAGTAGAACCATGGCTGCGGGTCGAAGCGGACCGTCGCGGCCCCGAACGTCTCGACGATCCGGTAGTTCGTCCACAGCAGGGAGTGCTCCATCGACGTCGCGACGAGTCCGAGCGTAATGGCCGGGACGATCAGGAGCGCGACGACGAGCTTCCGCGAGACGTACTCCCCGCGGCCCGTGTACGCCAGCGAGAACAGGAGCCACGCCGGCGCCACGATCGCCTGGGCGATCTCGATCGGGATCTCGAAGAGGAGCCGGAGCTCCGGATCGTAGGTGACCAGCGCGGGCGCGTAGGAGAGCCCCCAGATCGCGTTTCCGACCATCATCCACGCGAACGAGACCGCGCCGGGTTCCGAGCGTTTCAGGTAGGCGGCCGCCGCGAGCGCGATCGAGGTCCCGCCCGCGAGCAACGAGCCGAACACGAGTGGCCACCCCATCGGGAGCATTACACTACCACCTGGGGTCCCACGGCGATAAAACGCCCCCCTGCGTCCGTGGCGAGTGGGCAGCAGTGCTGGCTGACTGGTCCGTCGCGTTCCCGCGGCTCATCGATGGCGTTCGATCACGCGCTTGGCCGCCTGCGCCTTCTCCTTCCAGCCGTAGCCGGAGTCGTAGACGTGGCGCTTCTGCTCGACGAGCGCTTCCGGGGAGGGCTCCTCGAAGCCGCCTCGGTCCCACGCGCCGGAGGTGTACAGCCAGTCGGTGACGTTCTCCTTCGTCTCCGCCCACGAGAGCCCGACCATCTCGTACCAGGCGACCATCGCGAAGACGGCGTTGTCGTGACACCCTGGCACGGAGCCGTGCTCGTAGAGCGTGCGCATCGGCTCGCGGGTCGGCTCCGAGACGAGTTCCTTGAACTCGGCCGCCGTCAGCAGTCGGAGCGTGTCGTCGCCGTCGTCGCGGACGATCCGCTGTTCGCGTTCTAACGTTCCCAGCGCGGCCTTGTGGAGCCCCGACCAGTCGGCCGGGATGGCGTCGCGGAGGAGGGCCTCCGTCAGCCCGTCGGGCTCGGCCGTGAGCACCGAGAGGAGATCCGTGTACGCCTTCTCGATCGTCGGCCAGTCGACCCCCTCGAAGTCGCAGTCGGCCTCGTGCAGGCTGTTCGTCGTCCGGCAGCCTGGACAGGGGTAATGGAACGTCGGCACTGTGACTGTGTGGGATGCGGGCGCTGTTAGGGTTTTCGTCCTGTGCGACGTGTCGTGGTGGTCCCCGTCCACCACGCTTAGGTGCTGGTGTTCGGATCCGGAGCTATGACTCGCGAGTACGACAAACTGGTCCGTGATGCGATCCCGGCCATCATCGAGGACGACGGGGAGCAGCCGGTGGTTCACACCGTGACGGGTGCCGAGTACGAGCGGCGACTCGACGAGAAGCTGGCCGAGGAAGTCGCGGAATACCGGGACTCCCGTGACGTCGAGGAGCTGGCGGATATACTGGAGGTCGTCCACGCCATCCGCGAACAGCACGGCGTTTCTGTCGAGGAGTTACAGGAGCTCCGCGAGCGGAAAGCCGACGAACGTGGTCGATTTGACGACGGAATTGTTCTGGAGCGCGTGGTCGAGTAGGTGTGGAGCGCTCGTTGCGTGCGCGAATGACCGGCCAGTGACGTTGTCGTACTGGACATCATCGCCTGAGAAGTCCTCGGCCGCTTTTGCTTCGAGATTGGATGAGCAGGTGTAGACGCTGATAAACTCGACAACAACAGCGAGAAAGCCCTTGGCCGCTATTCATATATATTTAAACAATTGATACGGTCTTGCACTTGACAGCACCGCAGACTCCCAGAAAGCCCTCGGCCGCTCTTTCTTATAAACTGTATTTAAAGATGCAGACGCTGCTGCGCTTGACAGCACCGCAGACTCCCAGAAAGCCCTCGGCCGCTCTTTCTTATAAACTGTATTTAAAGATGCAGACGCTGCTGCGCTTGACAGCACCGCAGACTCCCAGAAAGCCCTCGGCCGC
>JBDGPU010000070.1:8486-27086 GCA_042219525.1 Halopenitus sp. | reverse complement strand
CAGCGAGCAGCGCGAGCGCCTCAGCGGCTGGGGCTTTCTGGGCATGCTGAGTGGTATCAGCAGCGACAACAACCGAACAAACCACCTGGAAAGCGACCGCCTCAGCGGCTGGGGCTCTCGGGGCATGCTGAGTGGTATCAGCAGCGACAACAACCGAACAAACCACGTGGAAAGCGACCGCCTCAGCG
This sequence comes from Halopenitus sp., assembly GCA_042219525.1. Classification (GTDB taxonomy): domain Archaea; phylum Halobacteriota; class Halobacteria; order Halobacteriales; family Haloferacaceae; genus JBDGPU01. The sequence goes on along the minus strand of JBDGPU010000070.1, from coordinate 26,898 downwards.
GCTGGGGCTTTCTAGGCATGCTGAGTGGTGTCGCTCGCGATGTAAACCGATCAAACCACGCAGAAAGCGACCGGTCAGCGACTGGGGCTTTCCAGGTATCCCAATTAGTGTCGCCAGTGACGGCCAAGTAACATGCCCGCGCCGTCCTGACCCCGGCATCGGTTCTTGGTCCCGTTGGCTACTCCGGTTCAGGGACCTCGACGTCGGCCTTACACTGCGGACACTCGACGTAGGTTCCCGGCGGCCGGTCGCCGGTGTACTCCCACTTCTCGCCGCACCTGTCGCAGAATGCTTCGACCATGTGCCACGGTCCAGCCGGATTCGCCCTGAACTTTTGGGCCGTTTCGGCGGACGGACTCACTCGGATTCGTTCCCATCCGCAACGCGGTCCCGCATTGCCCTGAGGTACTCGACGGCGACCTGCGGGTCGTCCGCGGCGTGGTACTCGACCTCCTCGCAGCCGTGGAGGAGCCGCTCGGCGAGGTCGTCGGCGGCGATCTCCTCGCTCGCGACGCCGGCGATCCGGCGGACCGTGGCGCTCGCCGCGTCGGCGTCACCGTCCCGTATCTGTTCGCGCGCCCGGTCGAGCTCGTCGAGGAGCTGCTCCCGAACGTCGCCCGGAATGCCTGCCATTATCGTCGGGTTTGCCCGGGTCGGTAAAAAGGGAACTGTCCCAGCCGGTGACGGACGCACCCCGAATCGAACCGCGGCCTATGGAACCGCCGCGCTTGGAACCGACGCGTATACGGCACGTCGCCCGCGACTTCCGGTATGAGCGACCACGCTGACCGGGCGACTGTCGCCGAGCGCGCGGCACGCGCGGGGGCCCGAATCGCCCACGAGCACTTCCGAACGGGGATCGCCGTCGAGACCAAAGGCGAGAAGACGGACGTCGTGACGGAGGCCGACCGCGCGGCCCAGCGCGAGGTCGTCGACGTCGTCCGCGAGGACTTCCCGGACGACGCCATCGTCGGCGAGGAGGAAGACGAGCTGAAGGCGGTGCCCGACACGGGCGCCGCCTGGGTGATCGACCCCATCGACGGGACGAACAACTACGTCCGGAACATGCGGACCTGGGCGACCGCCGTCGCCGCCGTCGAGGCGGGCGAACCGGTCGCGGCCGCGACGGTCCTCCCCGCGCTCGGCGACACCTACACGGCCGACGCGGAAGCCGCCTACCGCAACGACGAGCCGATCGCCGTCAGCGACGAGACCGACCCCGAGCGCGCGGCGGTCGTCCCGACGATCTGGTGGGACCGCGACCATCGCGACGAGTACGCCCGCGCCTGCGAGGCCATCGTCTCCCGCTTCGCCGACCTGCGCCGCTTCGGCTGTGCGCAGGCCGCGCTCGCGGCCGTCGCGGACGGCGGCGTCGAGGGCGTGACCACGAACGTCGCCGCCAACCCGTGGGACACCGTCGCCGGCGTGCACCTGATCCGGCAGGCTGGGGGCCGCGTGACGGACCTGGAGGGGAACCGGTGGCGACACGACTCGAAGGGAGTCGTCGCCTCCAACGGCGAAGTCCACGAGGACGTCCTTGCTGCGGCGCGCGAGATCGAACAGTCCGAATGAGCGATAAGGGGAGCGTCGCCGACGAAGGCGTCTGCGTGTGGTTTAAAAGTACCCGCCGACGGCGCCTGCCCGAGAATCAAACGCGTCGTCGCTATCGGTCGTCGCGACTTTCGCCGCCGTAGAGCGGTTCGTCGAAGCGGTCAGCCAGCTCCTCGGCGTTCTCGAGTTTCGTGTTCGCTTTCCGGAGAACTCCGAGCAGCGTGTGCACTTCGCGCTCGGTCGGGTGCGCGCGGCCGAACAGCCGGCGGACGAGCGTCTCGGCCTTCTCCTTTCGGTGGTCGCGCTGGTCGACATTGTCGAGGAACTCGGAGAAGTAGTCGTGGAACCGTTCGAGGTCTCCCGCGTCGGCGCGCTCGCGCTCGACGTCGGGCAGCTGCGTGTTCTCGACGGTGAGCTCCCGAAGCTCGTACAGCAGCACGTTGGCGGCCTGTCCGAGGTTCATCACGGGGTACTCCTCGTCGGCCGGGATCGCACAGACCTCGTCGAGCTGGCGGAGCTCCTCGTTGTTGAGCCCCTTCCCCTCGCGGCCGAAGACGATGGCCGTGTCGGACTCGACGGTCTTCAGGTCCTCGACGACCTCCTCGGGCGTCTTGAACGGGAACCGGACGTGGCTACGCGCGTCCTCGCCCGTGATCGCGGTGGTGCCGATGGTGTGGTAGTTCTCGACGACTTCCTCGAAGGAGATCTCGTCGGCGTTGGGGAGCACGTCCTCGCGCGCGTGGCCCGCGAAGCCGTACGCCTCGCCGTCCTCGTCGAGTTCGGGCGGGTCGACCAGCTTCAGGTCGTACAGCCCGAAGTTCTTCATCGCGCGGGCGATGGTCCCGACGTTGCCCGGCGTTTCCGGTTCGACGACCACGACGACGGGCTTCTTCGTTCGGGGGCCCGAGGGCGCGCTCTCCGGGTCGAGAGTGGGGTCCTCGGAGGCCTCGGCAACGTCAGGGGCGTCGGGGCTGGCGTCGCCCTCGGCGATGCCCGTCGGCTGGTCCTCGCTCATCGGTCGGGGTAGTTGGTCGAGAGGTCGAGGTCGGCCTCCTCCAGGTCCTCGGCGTCGACGCGCTCCTCCTCGTCGGGCTCCTCGACGTCGTCGAGGTAGTCCCGGAGGTCGATGCGCTTGCCCTCGAAGTCCTGTTCGAGCCGCTTCTGGATCTCGATCGGGTCCGGCGGATCCGGCAGCGCGTCGGGGTCGGCGTCGACGTGCTCGATCCCGCCGAAGCCGTCCGGCGCGCGGTTGCCGGCCTCGAACCACTCGTGGAAGCGGTTCGCGAACTCCTCGTCGCCCGTGTACTCGCTGCCGCCCGCCTCCTGGAACCAGTAGCGGAAGTCCGGCTCGTGGTCCGCACAGAGCAGCACCTCGTCGAAGGGCTCGCCGTAGACGATCGTCGCCTGGTTGCTTCGCTCGATCTCCGCCTCGCCGTACGTCAGGTAGCAGGCGTCACACGGCTCCTCGACGAGCGTCCGGAGCCGGACGAGCCGCTCGCGCGGCTCCTCGGGGATCTCGTCGAGCGGTTTGAACTCCCCGTCCTCGTCGAAGATCTCGGACTCCGTGAACCGCCAGCCGCGAAGTCCGACACTCACCTTGTCCATGCCAGTTCGTCGGGTACGGACGGATAAAAGGCCGTTCGTTCGGTGGCTAAGCCGAGGGCTTCCGGTACCGTTCTATCCGTCCCGGCCGAAGCACCGTCCCGGAATGTGGGTCGTACACCCCCCGTATCGAGGGCGTCCCATACTGTTCAGGAGGGTGAGTCGGTGAACGTACGGAGATCGAGTGCCGCACAGACGAAATCATACAGAACGTCGAGGAAGGCGAGTTGCCGTGAATACGCTCGTCTACCGGCCAGCAGAGGAGTTGAGTGCCGTTCGAGAACAGGCAGAATCACTCGCGGGCGACGGTAACGAGTCGAACCGCACATCGTTCGCTCAATACGACACACAAGTACTTCTTTTAGTCTCCAGAAGACGTTTATTGAAACCGTGTGAATAACAGACTATGAAACGACGTAAGATCCTCGCCAGTATAGCAGCCACCCTACCTTTGGCCGGGTGTACAAGTATGCAAGCTCCCTCAAAGTCTGGAGTGAGTCCTGAAAATCTCCGATCAGCGGCCGAGTTCCCACTCCAATCCGAACAAGCCGGAATTAGTGTGAATGTCACGAGTGACCTGACCGAATTAGATGCAGAATTTACGGTTGGAGTCGTCCGAGGCGAATCAGACAGCCATCCCCCGCAAATCGGCGGCGTATTCAAGAACACATCCGACAAGAAACAGAAATTCACCTTTGGCTCTGATGCGCCCTTGTCGCCGACGGCCGACGAGTCCCCGAATCCGAAAGTCCACCTCCGTACACCACCTTCCGACGGCGAGTACGAACAGGACGGGTGTTGGAAATCACCCTCCAACGCTTGGCTATCCAACATGGTCTTAGCCGAACTCGAACCGGGCGAAACGATCTCGAACCGGCTCGATGTTCTTGGTGCGCCGGACAGAGATACCTGCCTGCCTTCCGGGACTTACGAGTTCAGTCAACCCGTCGGCCGGTTTGACACGGAGAAAGAGGGCAGCCTCATCTTTACGCTCACACTCCCATAGACTTCGGATTCTCACCACGAGCTAGACCGCTCTGACCGAGTTTTGAAAGTCCGGGCCCGTCGCTGCCGACGGTAGCTGACAGGCGGGCTGCTTCCGGGCAGCCTATGGTGGTGGCGACCAACCCGTAGACATGCGAAGTGTGGACGCCGCAGGGCTCGGGATCGGCGACGACCATCCGCCGCGGATCATGGGCGTGCTCAACGTCAGCGAGCAGTCGCCGTACGACCCGAGCGTCTACGACGACCCGGGCGAGGCGGCCCAGTACGTCGACGAGGCGCTCATCGGGGAGGGCGCCGACATCGTCGACGTCGGCCTCGAATCCGCGAACAAGCGGTACGAGGTGCTCTCGGCCGAGGAGGAGCTGGAGCGGCTTGACACCGCCATCGAGACGATGGCATCGACCTCCGGCGACGCCGTCTGGTCTATCGAGACGCGCTACCACGAGGTCGCCGCCGAGGCACTCGACCGCGGTTTCGACATGGTAAACGACATCTGTGGGTTCGCCGACCCGGAGATGCCCCGGGTCTGCGCGGAGCGGGACGTGGCGGTCTCCAAGATGGCGTCCCCGGCCGACCTCGAACGCCCCGGCGCCATCGAGGAGGTCGACGACATCTACGACGCGCTCGCACAGAACGGCTTCACCGAGAAGACCATCCTCGACCCGGCGTTCGGCGGCTGGTCCGAGGCGAAGACGACCGAGCACGACCGCGAGACGTTCCGTCGCCTCCGCGAGTTCCGCGGCTACGGCCGCCCGCTGCTCGTCTCGATCAACCGGAAGAACTTCCTCCGGGAGGTCGCCGGCCGCGACACCGAGGAAGCGCTCCCCGTCTCCCTCGCGGCCACGTCGATGGCCGTCGAGCGCGGCGCCCACGTCATCCGCACTCACGACGTCCGCGAGACGCGCGACGCGGCGCTCATCGGCAAGGAGTTCGCGCGCGACCGCGCTCGACGTAGCGACGACGTCGCCGTCGAGGAGCTGGACGTGACGACGCTCCGGGAAGTCGACCGCCACCTCGACCGCCTCGACGCCGATCCCGCCGTCGCCGACGAGGCCGTCCTCCGGACGTTCGAGCTCTCGGGACTGGATCCGACGGCTCTCGGCGCGCTCCGCGCCGCGATCGCGGAGACCGGCGCGGTCTTCGTGCCCGCCGGCGACGGCGACCAGGCGGGATCGGACGAAACCACTACCGGCCTGCTCGTCGTCACTCCCGACGCCGCGGAGACCCTCGAACGCCGGGTCTCGAACGAGTCAACCGCGCTGCGGGACGCACTCCGGGTCGTCGCCGATGCCTTCAGGTAAGAGAAAGTTTATGCCCCAGTGTGGACAACCAATCGACCGGACGCCGAAGGGGCACGTGGGTAGGGGTACTCGGTGCCACTTCGGCCCACACCGTATTGTTTTCGCCGAGCGACAGCGCCGTCGGTCGATTCCCGAACGTTCGCGGCCACCGAGCGGAGGGCTGAGTCCGTGAACTTCGCCGAGTGGGAGCCCGCCTACGAGGCGGTTCTCGACGACTTCGGCTTCGACAGAGCCGCCGACGAGCGAGCCCGCGACGTCGCCGCCGACCTCGCGTCGCCGTTCGCCCTCGGCAAGCTCGACTTCCTGGCGGACGCGACTGTCGCGGTCGCCGGCGCGGGCCCCAGTCTCGCGGAGCCTGCGGAGCTCGACCGCGCCCACGCCGCGGACGTCGTCCTTGCGGCCTCGAGCGCGGCCGACGTGCTCCGTGAGGACGGGGTTACCGTCGACCTGCTCGTGACGGACCTCGACGGGCACCCCGAAACCGCCCGCAAGCTCTCCGAGTCCGGCGTCCCGGTCGCGGCCCACGCCCACGGCGACAACGTCTCGGCCGTGCGCGAGTGGCTCCCGAAACTCGACGACGAGTGGACGCTCGCGACGACCCAGGCCGAACCGACCGGTCCCGTCCGGAACTTCGGCGGTTTCACCGACGGCGACCGCGCCGCCTTCCTTGCCGACCACTTCGGCGCGAGCGAACTCCGGTTCGTCGGCTGGGACTTCGGCGACCCCGACGTGGGACCGATGAAAGCTCGCAAGCTGACCTGGGCCGCGCGGCTCCTCCACTGGCTCGAACAGCGCCGGGGTGAGGAGTTCGGTGTGCTCGATGGTCGTCGCGAGTCGCTGTCAATGCCCTGGGTCGCGGACGACGGATAAGGAGGAGGAAGCCGCGAGTCGCTATTCGGGCGCCAGCGCCGCCATCGTTTCCCGTATCTCCGCGGTCTCCGCGCCACGTGGGAAGGAGACTGCGACTGCGTCGAGCCCGTCGACTGCCTCGAAGCGATCGAGCGCGCGCTGGGCCTGCTCGGGCGTGCCGCTGACGGTCAGCCTGTCGAGCAGGTCGTCGTCGATGGCGGCCAGCGACTCCTCACGGTCCCCTGCCTGCCAGGCGTCGTAGATAGCGTTCGCCCGCTCCTCGTAGCCCTGTCTGGCGAGTGCGTCGCGGTAGTAGGTCCCCATGCCGCCGACGTAGAACGCGAGGTGCTGTCGCGCCAGCGACCGCGCGCGCTCGCCGTCCGCGAGCACACAGCAGTTGAGCGAGAGCGTCGAGCGGACCTCGTCCGGATCTCGGTCGCCGAGGTCGGCGCCGCGCTCGAGGTCGCCGAGGCGGTCGCGGAGGCCGTCCGGAGTGAACAACAGTGCGTGCCAGCCGTCGGCGAAGCGGCCCGCCAACTCGACAGCCTTCGGGCCCATGGCGGCGACCTCGACGGGCGGCGCGGGCTCCGGCGGGTCACAGCGCAGGCGGAAGCCGCCGACCTCGACGTACTCGCCGTCGTACCGGACCTCCTCGCCGGAGAGCGTCTGCCGGATCACGTCGACGTACTCGCGGGTGCGGCGGAGGGGGTTCCCGAACTCCGCGCCGTGCCAGTTCTCGATCACCTGCGGCCCGCTGGGGCCGATGCCCAGCCGGAATCGACCGTCGGCAGCCTCCTGGAGCGTCGCCGCGGTCTGGCCGACCAGCGTCGGCGACCGCGAGTAAACGTTGAGGATGCTCGTGCCGAGGCCGATCGTTTCCGTCCGTTCGGCGGCGAGCGCAAGCGTCGTTACGGCGTCGCGCCCCCAGGTTTCGGGAAGATACGCGACGTCGTAGCCGAGCGACTCGCCCCGCTCGAAGAGGTCGAGGACGTCGTCCAGCGCGGGCAGCGAAGCGACCGGGAGGTGGAGATCGCGTTCCATACGGCGGGAGGGACGCCGCTTCCCTTAAAAATGGGTGGCGATCGCTCGCGGTCCCCGATTAGCCATCCAGTATCTTCACGTGGCGAGCGACGCATGGGTGGGTATGGAACTGTTCTGGCATCGTCGTGACCTTCGGCTCGCCGACAACGTGGGGCTCGATGCGGCCGCGACCCGCGACGAGGTCGCTCCGGTGTTCGTCTTCGACGCGGACGTGCTCGAGCACGCCGGCGCGCCGCGGGTTCGGTTCATGCTCGACGGGCTCGCGGCCCTCCGCGACGCGTATCGCGACCGCGACAGCGACCTCGTCGTGGCTCACGGCGATCCGGCCGCTGTCCTCCCCGCACTCGCGAGGGCCCTGAATGTGGACCAGACTGTCTGGAACCGCGACTACTCGGGGCTGGCCCGCGAGCGCGACGCACGCGTGCGACGCGCGCTCGACGACGCCGACGTTGGCCGCGAGGCACACCACGACGCCGTCCTCCACACGCCTGATTCGATCCGGACGAATCAGGGCGACCCCTACCAGGTGTACACGTACTACTGGAAGAAGTGGCAGGACCGCGAGAAGGAGGACTCGCGAGACCCGCCGGCGGCGACGGACCTCCCCGCGCGCGAGGACCTCACGGCCGTCATCGACGAGGTCGACGTCGCCGGCACGGATAGGATCGCCGCCGTTGCCGTCGGCGACCTTCCGAGCATCGAGGACCTCGGCTTCGAGGACCCGGACGCGACCATCCAGGAGGCCAGCACCGCGGCCGCGCGCGACCGCCTCGAATCGTTCTGTGCCGCGGATGTCTTTCGCTACGACGAGGGCCGGGAGTACCCCGCGGAGTCCGGGACCTCGCACCTCTCCGCGGACCTGAAGTTCGGCACGATCGGCATCCGGGAGGTCCACGAGCGCGTGATGGACGCGAAGGCGACCGCCGAGGCCGGGGAGTTCGGGAGCGACCTCGAACCGCTGGAGCCGGAGAACGCCGTCGAGAGCGTCGAGGAATTCGAGAGCCAGCTCGCCTGGCGCGAGTTCTACACGCAGGTGCTGTTCCACAACCCGGCGGTCGTCACGGAGAACTTCAAGGAGTACGAGGAGCCGATCGAGTGGGAAGACGACCCCGACCACCTCGCCGCCTGGAAGCAAGGGGAGACCGGCTACCCCATCGTCGACGCCGGCATGCGACAGCTCCGCGCGGAAGCGTACATGCACAACCGGGTGCGGATGATCGTCGGCTCCTTCCTCACGAAGGACCTGCTGATCGACTGGCGGGAGGGCTACGCCCACTTCCGCGAGTGCCTCGCCGACCACGACACCGCCAACGACAACGGCGGCTGGCAGTTCGTCGCCTCGACCGGGACGGACGCCCAGCCGTACTTCCGCATCTTCAACCCCATGACGCAGGGCGAGCGCTACGACCCAAACGCCGAGTACATCACGGAGTACGTTCCCGAGCTCCGCGACGTCGACGCCGACCTGATCCACGAGTGGCACGAGCTCTCGGAGACGCAACGCCGTCGCGCGGCGCCGGAGTACCCTAGCCCCATCGTCGACCACTCGGAGCGCCGGGAGGAAGCCCTCGCGATGTTTAAACGCGCCCGGGGCGAGGAGCCGGACGAGTAGGTCGCGATCGTGGTTTCAAACCGGGAGTACCACCAAAACATTCTTTTGACCGCACCGCACCGATAGATCATGAACGTCCAGATCCTGCTTTACGACGGATTCGACGAACTGGACGGGATCGGACCGTACGAAGTGTTCGATTATGCCGACCAGTATGCGGACACTGCGGTGTCGCCGTCCTTTGTCACACTGACCGAAACGAACCAAATAACTGCGAACCACGGCACGCGGATCATGCCCGACGGGGTCCTCGCCGACCCACCCGGCGACGCCATTGCGTCTACCGATGCCATCGCGACCGCCGACATCCCGGACCTCCTCGTCGTTCCCGGCGGGGGCTGGAACGACCGCGATGAAGAGGCGAGCGCGTGGGCAGAGGCACAGCGAGGCGACGTTCCGGCCGCGCTCGACGACTATCACGCCGCGGGCGTTCGGATCGCCTCGGTGTGTACCGGTTCGATGCTTCTGGCGGAGGCCGGCATCACCGACGGCCGACGGGCGGCGACGCACGCGAGCGCCGCGGCCGAACTCGACGAGTCCGGCGCGACCGTGGTCGACGCGCGCGTCGTCGACGACGGCGACCTCGTCTCGGCCGGTGGCATCACCTCCGGCATCGAGCTCGCGCTGTATATCGTCGAGCAGGAGTTCGGCGACGCCGTCGCTGAGGAGATCGCGAACGTCATGGAGTACGAACGCCAGTACGACGTCGCCGAAAGCTAAGGTCACGAGAACAGCTTCTGCCCCTCCGCAAGCGGCCAGCTACGCGAGCGAGCCGACCTTCTCCGCGACGTAACCGAACTGCTCCTCGTAGCCGTACGCGGACAGCAGGACGGGGTAGAAGTCCTCGTCGGCGACGAGTTCGTCGTCGTCCGCCCGGGCGAACGTCTCGCCTTCCTCGACGCGCTCGAAGTTGTGGGCGAACACCTCGTAATCAGTCGCGTGCGGCTTCGGAATTCGGTCCTCGAGCCGGAACACGTCGACGTCGTCGCGCCCGCCGGCGTCGACCACGTCGTCGTTGCCGGGGGCCGGCAGCGCGCCCGTCGCCGTGAGGAACGCGCGCGAGAGCCAGTAGGCGTTGTCCGCGGCTTCCTCGGAGCCCTGGAGTCCGGCTTCGACCTCGATGGTGTGGGGATGCTCGATCAGCCGCCCCTCGGTGAAGAGGTCGGTCTGGATGACGATGTCGACCGGGAGGTGCGGGCAGACGCCGCGAGTGATCTCGTCCATCGTGTCGACGACGGCGAACGGTTCCGCGTACGACTGGGTCGAATGGAGCGCCAGCGTCGTACAGCCCGTCAGCTCCGATTTCAGGCGGTGGGCCAGACGGCCCTCGTGGGTGTCAGCGTCCGGATCGCCCGGAAACGCGCGGTTGAGGTCCTCGTCGAGGTACCGCTGCTCGGCCTCGAGCGCCTCCTCGTTCGCGATGATGAGCTTCACCGGTCGCTCGAGGTCCAGCCCGTCGCTTACCAGCCGCTCGATCGCCCGCGCTCCGCTCGGCTCGTCGCCGTGGATCGCGCCGACGACCGCAATGTCGGGGGTGCCCTCCCCCAGCTCGAACACTTCCATACCGGATCGAGGGGGTCGGGAGGGAAGACGTGTTCGGATCCAGGCCATCTCGCCCGGTTTCCGTCGCGCTGGGCGGGATCACCCACTGACGCGGTCGATCTCAGGGGCCGTGTTCCAGCCCCTCGGCGTACTCGTAGTCTGCTGGATAGGCAGCGGGCTGCTGGTCGTCGAGTTCGATCCGCCAGTCATCGAGGGCCGCGGGGTCCTCGAGCGCCGCCCGGAGCGTGGCCCGGACGTCGTCGACGTCGACCCCGTAGAAGTCGCCGGGAACGCCGTGGAGGTACTGCAGCGCCGTCTCGAAGAGGCTCCGCATGCCGTCGTCGTTCGCGAAGTCGTAGTGCTTGTACGCCCCCGCGGCCACCTGGACCATCCCGTGGAGGAAGGCGCTCTCGGTTGTGCCGCTGCCGTAGTTGTACCACTCGTCCTCGAAGCAGTCGTGGGACTCGTGATAGTCGCCCGCGTTGAACAGCCGGATGCCGTGAGCCGTGGCCCGGCGCAGCGTCGCGTGCTCCCACTGCCGGCGCTCGCGGTGCCACCCGGTCGGGTCCCCAAGGGGCGGCGCGACGCTCGGATCCCGGGTGTGATCGTCCATGCGAGTGCGTACGTGCTGGCGCCGCCTAACCGTTTCTCTCGGTCGCGCTCGACCGACGAAAATCGGCAGGTTGAACCCGGACGATGGCCGACTTGTCCCTGCGTGCGAGGGTAGCCAAGCTCGGAAACGGCGGCGGACTCAAGATCCGCTCCTGTAGAGGTCCGAGGGTTCAAATCCCTTCCCTCGCATCGCCGGGGTCCACCACCCGTTATAAAGACAGCGAGCGCATACCCCCGTCATCAGGCGGGAGTTAAGCGGCCACCATGGTGTGGCAACCCACCGTTCTATTGCAGGCCGGATTTCCTAGCCTCTATACCAAGATATTTGCTGACCAAGATATATAGTGTTCAACACGGATGAAGACCACACGGCACGCGACCTACAACCTCAACTACCACATAGTGTGGATGCCCAAGTACCGCGAATCGGTACTGACGGATGAGGTCGCAGCCCGTGTGGAGTCCATCATCCACGAGATAGCCGACGACAAGGGACTCGACATCCAAGACCTCGCCATCCAGCCCGATCACGTTCATCTGTTCGTCAGTAGCCCGCCCAAACACAGCCCAGCTCTGCTCGCCAACTGGTTCAAGGGTATCAGTTCACGGAAGTACAACCACCGCCACGCCGACCACGATGACGAGAAGATTCAGTGGGCACGCGGCTATTACGCGGGCACGGCGGGCCACGTCTCACAGGAAACCGTCGAACAGTACATCCAGAACCAGGAGGAGAATGCCTGACGTCACCAAAACGCTGGAGTTGCACCTCGTCAACCCTAACGTGCACAAGGAGCGCAAGCTCCGCGAGACGCGAGACGGGTATCGGCGGGCACTTCAGGCCGCGTTCGCCGCCGACTGCACCACGCAGTCCGCCGCCAACGACGTGGTAGTCGAGTACGATCTCTCGGGGTACGCGAAAAACGCCCTCAAGCAGTACGTCCCCCAACTCTGTGGCGACAGCTACGACGCGGACGAACTCCACGACGACCACCCAGTGAAGTTCACCAACGAGGGCGTCCAACTCGACCACCACCCGCAGAACCACTACGAGTGGTACGCGAAAATCCCCCATCACGAGGACTACAACCTCTGGCTGCCTGCCGCCGCAAACCCCGAACAACGCCAATGGCTGGAAGCGTTGCACGCGGGTGACGCCGAGATGGGCGAGTGTCGGCTGCTCGAACGCGACGGGACGTGGTATCTGCACGTCACCGCGACTCGCGAAGTCGAGACACCGTCGGTGTCCGACACGGAGTGGACGCCGGTCGGGGTGGACATCGGGGATGCTGCCTTGGCCACGGTGTGTCACCGTGGTGAGCGTGGCACCCCGACCGCTCCCGACATCTACAGCGACGAGGCATCGCAGGTGCGGCAGCTCCGCAAGACGTACTTCACGGCCACGCGCCGCCTTCAGCGGCGCGGTAGTGAGTGCCTTGTCGAAGAGTACGGCGACAGCCTGTGGGAGCGCATCGACCACATTATTCACCGCGTCTCACGACAGGTGGTCGAACGCGCCCAACAGGTCGAGAACCACATACTAGTGCTGGAGAACCTCCAGTACATCCGGGAGAACATGGACTACGGCGCGTTCATGAACCGCCGCCTGCACGGGTGGGCGTTCGCCAAACTCCACGCACAAATCCAGTACAAGGCCGAAGAAGCCGGGATTCCCGTCGCCACTGTGAATCCCCGGCACACGTCCAAAGAGTGCCACGTCTGTGGGGAGACAGGGACACGGCCACAGCAGGCGACGTTCCGATGCACGAACGACGAGTGTTGGGTCGGCGAGTATCAGGCGGACATAAATGCCGCGCTCAATATCGCAGACCGCTACCGTGGCGGAGAGAGCCAGCCCCAAACTGCCCGCGATCCCGGGCAGAAGGCGGCTGGCGATGACTCGGCCACGGATGGGGCCTCATTGACCGGGCCACAAGACAGCCACTCCGAGGGCGAGCCCCGCCCGGCGACGAGTGGAACATATGCGTCTTGAAACCTCGAAGGGTCGGTAGCCGGCCCGAAATCCCATGGTGGGATTCCACGGCGTTTACGCCGTGGAGGAGGTCAAGCGGAAGACGCTCGCTGGAGCACTCTTCCCTCGCAAAACTCATTCAAAAACCCTGAGCAGCGGGTGTGTCTCGGTCACACAGACCGAGAGCCAAACCGCAAGAGTTCGAAACGGCGAGTCCGAAATACGGCTCGGAGCCAGCTGAACCGCCGCTAGCGGTCCTGGAACTCTACCGTGTAGCCGTTCTCGCGGAGCGCCTCGACGAGCTCGTCGCCGGGGCTGATCTTGAACTCCTTGAACGAGTTGTCCGGGACGTCCGTCGAGTACAGCTCCGGATCGATGTTGTCCGGAATCTCGTTCTGGTGGGAATCTTCCTGAACGAACACCGATTGGCTGGGAACCTGTTTGGAACTGTTGTCGTCCGACATTTGGATATGTATGCATTGTACCCATTCGGCTATTTGTATTCCGGTTCCAGGTTCCGTTGCAGCGACCGCTCGCCGACAGCGCGGACGGGACTCCCGAGCGAGCAGTTCGACCCATCGGAGGTCGCTCGCGTCGTCAGTCCGACCGGGTTTCGCCGCTTAATTCCCGGGGGATTCAGCCGACTCGACCGACACCGATAGCGCCTCGGCGGGCGACGTGTTCCGCCGCACGAACGCACTGTCTTCGACTGCAAACACCTCCACACGCACGATCAACCGCGTCCCGTCGAGCGTCGCACGCAACGTCGGTCCGGTGCTCGTGACGACGACGTACGGCGGCGCGGCGACGGGCTTCGCGGGCATCGACGCGCCCGCGGCCTGGACGGCGTCGACGAGGGCCGCCGGCAGCTGCTCCAGCACCCCCGCCCGCTCCAGCGTCGCCTGCAACGGATCCCGGATCGACCGAGAATCCCGGGTCGCCGGCGCGCCGTCGACGGTCGTCTCGAAGTCGGCAGCGACGGCCTCCGCGCAGTCGAGGACCGTCGCCAGCAACTCGGCGTGCTCCGCGAGGAGGCGGTCGCGCGCGGCCGCGACGTCGAGGTCGGTGGTCACGGTTGGGCGTGGTCGCGGTCGATGATACGGATTGCGGTCGGCCAGCCGAATTGCGGTCGGCCAGCCGAATTGCGGTCGCCTTTTTACCCCGAAGCCCGGAAGGCTTGTATGGAAACCGACGAGATCGAGGAACTCATCGAGTCCGCGATCCCGGATGCCGAGGCACGCGTGACGATGCCCCGCGTCCACAACGACGAAGCCGAGGACGAGCACTACGCCGCGGTCATCGTCTCCCCGGCCTTCGAGGGCGAGACGCTCGTGGACCAGCACCAGATGGTGTACGACGCGCTGGACGACCACATGACGACGGACATCCACGCGATGGAACTGTCGACGTACACGCCGGAGGCGTACGCGGAACACGGCGACGGCGAACTCGACGGCTGAGGTCTTTTAAATAGCGCCCCCGCCGGCGCAGCCCGAGTCGTTTCGGTGGGTTTTACGCCATCTTCGTTCTGGATCCGGGTATGACAGACGACTACCGTATCGAGGAGGATAGCCTCGGAGAGATGGAGGTCCCGGCCGACGCCTACTGGGGCGCACAGACCCAGCGCGCCGTGGAGAACTTCCCCATCTCGGGCCAGACGTTCGGGCGCCGGTTCATCCGCGCGCTCGGGGTCGTGAAGAAGGCCGCCGCGCAGGCGAACAACGACCTCGGGCTCGTCGACGACGACGTCGCCGAGGCCATCACCGAGGCCGCCGACGAGGTCATCGCCGGCGAGCACGACGACCAGTTCCCGGTCGACGTGTTCCAGACGGGCTCGGGCACGTCCTCGAACATGAACGCGAACGAGGTCATCGCCAACCGCGCCGCCGAGATTATGGGCGCGGAGGTCGGCGAGCGCGTCGTCCACCCGAACGACCACGTCAACTACGGCCAGTCCTCCAACGACGTCATTCCGACGGCGATGCACGTCGCCTCGCTCGAGGCGGTCGAGAAGGACCTCATGCCGGCCCTCGAATCGCTCCACGCGGAACTCGAGACGAAGGAGGTCGAGTTCGACGAGGTCGTCAAAACGGGCCGCACGCACCTGCAGGACGCGACGCCGGTCCGGCTCGGCCAGGAGTTCGGCGGCTACCGCACGCAGGTCGAGAAGGGAATCAAGCGCGTCGGCGACGTCCGTTTCCACCTCCGCGAGCTCGCACTCGGCGGGACGGCGACCGGGACCGGGCTCAACACCCACGAGGACTTCCCGGAACTCGCCGCGGAGTACATCTCCGAGGAAACCGGGACGACGTTCCGCGAGGCCGACAACCACTTCGAGGCGCAGGCGGCCCACGACGCGATGGCCGAGGCCCACGGGGCACTCCGCACGGTCGCGGGCTCGCTGAACAAGATCGCGAACGACCTCCGGCTGCTCGCCTCCGGCCCGCGCAACGGCCTCGGCGAGGTCGAACAGCCCGAGAACCAGCCCGGCTCCTCGATCATGCCCGGGAAGATCAACCCGGTCGTCGCCGAGTCGGTGAACCAGGTGCACAAGCAGGTCGTCGGCAACGATGCGACAGTCTCGACGGGCGCCGGTCGCGGCGAGATCGACCTGAACCTCTACAAGCCGGTCCTCGCGAGCAACTTCCTCGAATCCACGCGGCTGCTGGCGAACGCCGCCGAGACCTTCGGCGAGAAGTTCGTGGCGAAGCTGGAGGCCAACGAGAACTACTGCGAGGAGCAGGTCGAGCGCGCGATGGCGCTCGCGACGGCGCTCAACCCCGCGATAGGCTACGACAAAGCCTCGAAAGTCGCGAAGCAGGCTCTCGCGGAAGGGAAGACGGTCCGCGAAGTCGCCGTCGCCGAGGGCTATCTGACGGAGGACGAGGCCGACGACGTCCTCGACCCCGAAGCGATGACCCACCGCGGGATCCTCGGCGGGGAATGACTCCCCGGACGCCACCGACTCAGTAGAGGTCGTCGAGGCTCTCCTCGACGTGGCTGTGTGACTCGGCCGGGAACGATCCCTCCTCGACGGCCTCCCGGTAATCAGCCACCGCCTTCTCCATCTCGCCGCGAACGTCGCCGAATTGCTTCGAGAAGGGCGGCGACCAGTCGTCGAGTCCGAGCACGTCGGTGATGACGAGCACCTGCCCGTCGGTGTCGGGGCCCGCGCCGATGCCGATCGTCGGGATGTCCAGGGCCTCCGTCACCGCGCCGGCGAGGTTCGCGGGGACGTGTTCCAGGACGAGCGAGAACGCACCGGCCTCGGCGTGGGCCCTCGCCTGCTCGATGATCGACTCGGCGGCGTCCTGCTCTGTGCCCTGCCGGGTGTACCCCCCGATCTGGTTGACGTGCTGTGGCGTGAGGCCGAGGTGGGCCATCACCGGGATGCCGAGTTCGGTCAGTCGCTGGGTCAGCTCGACCGTGTGCGGCCCGCTCTCGAGCTTGACGGCGTCGGCGCCGGCTTCCTTCAGCATCGTCCCCGCGTTCTCGATGGAATCCGCCTCGTCGACGCCGAACGAGAGAAAGGGCATGTCGGCGACGACGAGCGCGTCCTCAGTCGCGCGCACGACCGACTCGGTCCGGCGCTGGACGTCCGCCATCGTGACGGGGAGCGTCGACTCGTAGCCCATCACGGTGTTGCCCATGCTGTCGCCGACGAGGATCACGTCGACGCCGGCCTCGTCGATGATCTCCGCCGTTGGCGCGTCGTACGCCGTCAGCATGGTTATCGGCTCCTCACCGGCCATCGTCCGCAGCTCCCGCGTCGTGGTCATGGCCGTCGATTCGGCCGCTGTGGAATAAAGAGGTTGGGTCCCGGAAGCCGGTGTTCGGAGTCGAAGGCGGGGTTGGTAGACGTCCCGGTTGGCTCGAGCTTTCCGTTCCCGAACGAGGGTTTATACCCAAATCCGCAAGAGTTGGTAGCAGATGGTAACCGGAGAACAGTTCGTCGGCCTGGTGGGTCCATGACCGTGCGAACGACCACGATTGCCGGAGTAGCGTTGGTAGTGCTCGGCGTGATACTGATCGCGTCGTCCGTGATTCCGTCCTATCAGTGTCTGGAAACGGCCGAAGCTAACGTATCGTCGGGCCATTGTTTCGGGGTCTTCGACACCGCGTACTCCACTCTCGGAGCAGTTATCATCCTCTCAGGGACAGTGGTCGTGTACGCAGCGTCGCGTCGCGGTCGATAGCGCGCGGAAACGTCACGCTCCGACCCAGCACGGCCCAAGTCGACAACGCTTAGGGAACAGCCCCGAAGGTGGAACCGTGCAACCCGTCGAGCAGACCGAGGTCGAGGGCGTCGACTACGGCTGGGTGATGCAGACGACCTTCGTCGTCACCATCCTGGTCGGCGCGCCTATCGTCGCACTGCTGTCGACCGCGGTCACGCTCGAGACCTGGCCCGCCCGCGCCGCGTTCGCGATCCGCGTCGGTGCCCCGATCTGGTTTCTGACGGCGGTCGGCGTGTTCCTCTACGCGAAGCGGTACGACGCCGGCGACGTGAAAAGCGAGCGGAGCGACTGAACGCCGGTCGCGACTGCGGTTCTGACTTACTCGTCCGGGTCGCCATCGACCCACTGGAACGCGACGCCCGCACGCTCCGCGGTCACCGCATCGCGCTCGGAGTCGCCCACGAACAGTGTCCGCTCCGGCTCCGCGTCGAGTGCGCGGACGGCCGCGAGCAACGGCTCCGGGTCCGGTTTGTGCGTTGCCACCGAGTCGCGGCCAACGACCACGGAGACGCCGTCCGCAACGCCGTGGGTCGACAGCGCGATCCGACACGCGTCCTCACAGTTGAGCGAGCAGACGGCGGTCCGGTCGGCGTAGGTCGGGTGAAGGGCGTCGGCGAGCGAGAGACGGTCGGAGGCCGCCGCTCCCGCGCGCTCGTGGCTCGCGATCGCCGCCTCGACGTCGGCCTCGAGGCCATGCTCTGGCGCGCTCTCGAGCAACACCCAGAGGCCGTCCCCGGGCGGCTCGATCGCGGCGTCCTCGTAGACACCGATGACGTCGCTGGCGACCTGGTTCCAGTCCACCTGGAGGTCGACGAGCGTACCGTCGAGGTCGTAGACGACGGCGTCGTACGCGTCCCAGTCGACGAACGTGGGGAGGGAGGGCTCGCTGCTGTCGGAGTCGGTACCGGCAGGGTCGGTTCCGGCAGACTCGTTGCCGGCAGAGTCGGTTCCGGCAGACTCGTTGCCGGCAGAGTCGGTTCCGGCAGACTCGTTGCCGGCAGAGTCGGTTCCGGCAGACTCGTTGCCGGCAGAGTCGGTTCCGGCAGACTCGTTGCCGGCAGAGTCGGTTCCGGCAGACTCGTTGCCG
>JBDGPU010000070.1:0-8386 GCA_042219525.1 Halopenitus sp. | reverse complement strand
GTCGGTTCCGGCAGACTCGTTGCCGGCAGAGTCGGTTCCGGCAGACTCGTTGCCGACAGGCTCGGTGCCGGCAGGCTCGCTGCCGGTAGGCTCCTTGCCTCCGGGAGAGTCAGCAGCAGTGTCGTGGGGGTCGCTGGCGTCCATTACGTTACAGTAGTTCCCGAGCGATGATCTTCTTTTGGATCTCGGTGGTCCCCTCGTAGATCTCCGTGATCTTCGCGTCACGGTACATGCGCTCGACGTCGAACTCGGACATGTAGCCGTAGCCACCGTGGATCTGGACGGCCTCGTTCGTCACGAACATTGCCGCGTCGCTGGCGAAGTACTTCGCCATGGAGGCGGCGACCGTATTGTCCTCGCCGGCCTCGGACTGGCGGCAGGCCTCACGCACGAGCAGGCGGCTCGCGTGGATCTTCGTCGCCATCTCCGAGAACTTGTGGCGCACCGACTGTATCTCGCTGATCGGCTGGTCGAACTGCTCGCGCTCGGCGGCGTACTCGGTCGCCTCGTCGAAGGCCGACTGCGCGAGGCCGACGGCCTGCGCCGCGATACCGATGCGGCCGCCGGTGAGGATCCGGAAGGCCGCGGAGAGCCCCTTCCCCTCCTCGGTGAGCCGGTTCTCCGCGGGGATCCGACAGTCGTCGAACGTGAGACCGACCGTATCCGAGGCGCGGAGGCCGAGCTTCTCCTCCTTCTTGCCAACCTCGAACCCCTCGGTGTCGGCCGGGACGAGGAACTGCGTGATCGTGGAGGGGTCGTCGCCGTCGGTTTTCGCAAACACGATGGCGACGTCCCCACGCTGGCCGTTGCTGATCCACTGCTTCTGGCCGTTGAGCACGTACTCGTCGCCGTCGCGCTCGGCCGTCGTCGACATCTCCGCCGGGTTCGACCCCGCCTCCGGCTCGGAGAGACAGAACATGCCGACGGGACGGCCCTCGGCCATGTCCGGGAGCCACTTCTCCTTCACGTTCTCGGAACCGAACTCGGCGATACACGAGGTGGCGAGCGAGTGGACCGACAACGCCGTTGCCACGGCGAGTTGACCGTACGCCAGCTCTTCGTTGACGATGGCGTAGGTCGTCCGGTCGGCGTCGAAGCCGCCGTACTCCTCCGGGACGGTCAGCCCCGTGAGGTCGAGGTCGGCCAGTCCGTCCCAGACGTCCTCCGGGAATTCCTCGTTCGCGTCGGCCGCCTGCGCCCCGGGGCGAACTTCCTCGACCGCGAACTCGTGGACGAGTTCCTTGATCGCCTCCTGTTCAGCCGTCAGCGCGGATCCAACCCGGACACCAGTCATACCCGCTGATTCGATTCCGCACCGAAAAAGATGACCGATCGACCCGGTGGGGTTGGCCACGGCGCCGGCAGCCGCTCCCTGTGCCGGCGCTATCGTCGATGATATCCTCGCCGTTACGATACTTACGCAGTTTCAGTCGTCAGCGACGAAGCGGACGGACTTCACTGATATCCGGTAGCATTGCCCGCCCGAACCGCACGGAGCCGCCCGAAAACGGTTAGAACTGTCGAACGATTCAACACCCCCAGGAGAATCCCCGTCTTTGAACGCGACAGTCACCGCGACCTTCGTTGCCGCTCTCCTTCTCGTTTCCCCATCGCCGCCGCGGATGCCGCGACGACACAGGACACCGTCACGCTGACCGTCTCGGTCGAAACAGCCGCCGGCGACGCGGTCGGGAACGCCGATCTGACCGCGACCTGGGACGGCGGCACCGCACAGGAGACGACCGCGAGCAACGGAAAGACGTTCGTCGACGGCCCTGCGGGCGCGAACGTCACCATCGAGATCGACCACGAGAACTACGTTCGGAACGAGCCGTACGTCGTCGAGAACGCGACCGCCCGCGACGTCACCATCGAGGTCGCCGAGAAAGGCGGTCTCTCCGTCGTCGCGACCGAGAACAACGCGTCCGTCGCCAACGCGCAGGTCGTCGTGCGCAAGGGCGGCGACGTGGTTGTACGCGGCTCGACCAACGCCGAAGGGACGTTCGACTCCGGCGTCATCGAGCAGGGGGAGTACGACGTCTCCGTCGTGAAGCCGGGGTACTACCGCGAGACGCGGACCGTCACGGTCGACGGCAACGTCACGGAGACGGTCGCGCTCGAAAGCGGGTCCGTCGACCTCGCCATCGCCGTCGTGGACGACCACTTCGAGCAGCCCGAACCGCTCCAGGGCGTCTCGGTGCAGGTCGGCGACGTCGCCAGCGTGACGACGCTCTCGAACGGCGAGACGAGCGTCCGCGTCCCAGTGAACACGAAGCTCAAGCTGGAAGCGTCGAAGGCGGGCTACGAATCAACGACGAAGACCGTCACCGTCGGTGAGTCCGCAACCGCAGTCGAACTCGCTGTCAACCGCGTCGACGCGCTCAATCTGCCGCCCGCGAACGAACGAGTGGTGGCCGGCGAACGGATCTCCGTCACTGTCTCCGACGAGTACGGAGAGGTCGTCGAAGACGCGACCGTCAAGCTCGACGGCGAAGTCGTCGGCAAGACGGAGGCCGACGGGACCCTCCGCTTCGAGGTGTCCGAACCCGGCACCCATACGCTGGTCGCCGCCGCAGAGGGCGTCGAATCGAGCCCAGTCCAGATTCGGGCGATATCCGACGAACCGGATGAGACGGCGACGGCGACGGCGACCGCGACGACGATGGCTACCGAGACGGTACCGCCCACGAGCGAAGGCTTCGCCGATGGGTTCGGCGTCGTGCTCGCGGTCGTCGCGCTGGCGGCCGTCGCAGTAGTCGCCCGTCGGCGATAGCTCGGCCGGGGTGGACCGCGATTACGCCAGCTCTTCTCGCAGGTATGTCACGACGGCTTCGGGCTCACCGTCCAACCCCCCACCTTGGGCGAACGTCGGGCCACCGCCGCCACCGCCACCGAACTCGGCAGTCACCGAGTCGACGACGTCGCCTGCGGCGTGCTCGCCGGTCGACGCCACGACGACGAACGCGGCCCCGTCGCGGCCGGCGACCGCTGCGACGTCGGGCTCGTCGTCGCTATCGCCGACCTGCTCCTGGACGGCGTCGCCGACGTCGTTCGGCCCGAACCCCTCGACGGTGCCGACGGTCCAGACCTGGCCGTCGCGGTCGAACGAGTCGAGGTCGCCGAGTGCCGCTTCGAGGAGGTCGCGCTCCGCGGCCGCCAGCTCCGCGGCGAGCTCGTCGCGCTCTTCCTGGAGACGCTCGACGGCCTCGGGGAGGTCCGCCGGGCCGGCGTCGAGCGCGCGGGCGGCTTCGAGCGTGGCGCCGTGGACCGCGGCGTCGCGATCGATCGCAGTCGGGCCGACGGCGAACTCGACGCGCGTGCGACCCTCCCCGGGATTCGACCGGTCGAGAACCTCGATCGGCCCGATATCGCGCGTGTTCGCGACGTGGGTCCCACCGCAGGCCGCGGTGTCCCAGCCCTCGACGGTGACGACGCGGACGTCGTTGGCTCCATCAGCTTCGTCGGCCTCGGCTGCTCGGCCCTCCGCGGCGTCCGTGCCGCCGCTCATCGCGCCTTCTTCCGTTTTCTCGTTGAACGCGATGTCCGGGAGCGACCGGGCCTCCTCGGCGGACATCGTCTCCCAGGTGACCGGGAGCGAGTCCCAGACCGCCCGGTTCGAGAGGCGCCCGAGTTCGACGAGGTCGGCGTCGTCGATGGGCTCGGCGGTCGTTAGATCGACGCGGACCTTCTCCAGCCCGATGTCGAAGCCGGCGTATCCGAGGTCGTCGAAGAGGCGGCGAGCCGCACCGTAGACCACGTGTGAGGCGGTGTGGGCTCGCATGCAGTAAGTCCGGAACGCGTCATCGACGTCGCAGACGACCGTGTCTCCGGCAGCGAGGTCGTGGTCGGCGACGTCCGGATCGAGGGTGTGAACGACCTCGCCGTCGCGCTCCTGGACGTCTGCGATCTCGATGCCGTCGATCGTGCCGCGATCGGCCGGCTGGCCGCCCGCTTCGGGGTAGAAGTACGTCTCCGCGAGGACGACCTCGTCGGCGTCGACGCGGTCGACGACCGTTTCGAAGTGGCGAACGTCCGGCTCCGCGGGCGCTCGTGAGCGTGGCATGGCTTCGGGTCGGCGACGAACCCGCAAAAAGGTGTCCGCTACGGCAGATCGACGGCCGTGCCGGAGCCGGTCGTCGACTCGGAACTCGGTGCATTCCCCCTCTCTCGAGACCTCAGTCTTCGAGCTCGAACGCGACCACGACCTCGGCCTGGTATTCGCGCTCGGGGGCGTTCTTCACTTCCATCCCGAGCTCCTCGACCTCCGCCCAGTAGACGTTGTCGAGGGTGTCCTCGGCGCGGTCGAGCGCGTCGTCGGCGGCGTCGTCGAAGCTCTCCTCGCTCGTCCCGATCAGCGTGATCTTCTTGTACACCATGGCATCGGTCCATTCGGCATAATCCGTTATTAAAGGGGTGGCCGGGACGTCTGTGAGTGGCGCGACCGCCGGCCTCGCAAGCCGGGTCACGGCCGTCGACCGGCGGTTCAGTGCGAGTTTCGAAAAGCGAGTAGGGAATGGGAATCGGGCGAGTCGATCCGTCAGGGGCTGCCGGGGACGCCGCGCATGACGGAGAAGTCCCCGTCTTCGGTGACGCCGATGACGGCCCAGTCGAACGGCGGTTTGAGGGTCGTGAGGTGCTCCCGGAGGTCCTGGGCGGCTTCGCGCCAGGTGACGAAACAGCGGAGTTTCGCTGCGTCACCGCCGTCCGCCAGATACGGTTCCGGGTCCGTCGCATCCGCGGCGCGAAGCGGTGTTACGTGGACGCGTCGCCACTTCCGTTCGGCGACGAACTCCGGACCGTCGTCGGAGACGGTGTATCCTAGTTCACGAAAAACGTCTCTGGCCTCCGTCGTCGGTGGCATGGTAACAGGGGCCATCCGAGTTGTCCTTCGGCGTGATCCGTGATAAGCTTTCTCACGCGTTCGCGCTCTGACGTGACACTCGACCGAGGTGGCGCACGAGGAACGTCGCAGTGCTGCTGACCGCCGGTCGGACGCGGCTTACTCGTGAGCCGAGTCCCACTCGTCGGGTTTCTTCATGTTGCCGCAGTCGTTGCATGCGATCCGCCCCATCGTGTCCATCGCGGTGTCGGTGCTGTCGCAGTGGCCGCAGTAGAACCCCCAGCGCTCCGCGGAGTCGGCGTCGAGATAGACGACGAAGAAGGGGCCCTCGGTCCCGGACTCCGCTTCGCTCCGGTCGAGGAACAGCTCGTCACCGTCGATCGGTTCCAATGCTTCGCGATTCATGCTACTCGATAGGTGAGACAGCCGGATAAAAAGCGCGTCGTCAGAGGCGGTTTCCGCGACAGGGACGGTTTCCGCGACAGGGACGGTTTCCCCGAGCCAGAGCTGCGACCGAGCGGCCCAGCAGGTCTGTGGCGTTCGCCGGTCAGTCGATGGTCGTTACGTCCGGAAGGACTCGCCGCAGCCGCACTCGGAGACGACGTTCGGGTTCTCGACGTGGAACCCTTCGGCCTGGAGTCCGTCCTCGTAATCGAGCGTGCTCCCGCCGATGTAGTTCTGGCTCGCCGGGTCGACGAAGATCCGCAGCCCGTGTCGCTCGACGACGAAGTCGTCCTCCTCGGGTTCGTTGTCGAAGCGCATGCCGTAGGAAAGGCCGGCACAGCCGCCCTGCTGGACGAAGAGGCGGAGTCCACCCACGTCCTGGTCCATTCCCTCGCGCTCCATCAGCGCGAGCGCTTCTTCGGCGGCGGCCGGCGTCACCTGGACGACCGGGTTTCCGCTGCTGTCGACCGTCTCGGTACTCATAGACGAACGTATTCGCCCGAAGGTCAAAACAGTGACGACGCTTCGACCGCCGGTGGCACCAGCGCCGAACGCGTTTCCGGGTCCCCCGCCAGCCGGCTGGCCGCCAGCGATTAACCGTCGGCTGCTGACGAATAGGTATGCCGAGGATCGTGGAGGCAGTGCTCGATGCCGAGGAATTCCGGCTCGGACGAGCACTCGACGTCGACCTCGACGTTATGGTGGAGCTGGAGTCCGTGCTCCCGACCGGCGAGCGTGGGACGCCGTACTTCTGGGTCTCCGGCGCCGACCTGGAAGCCTTCGAAACCGCTATCGAACGCAACCCACGAATCCGCACCGTCCGCCGACACGTGAAGCTCCGGAAGTTCGCGCTCTTTTACGCCGAGTGGGCCCAGCCGGTCCACGGCCCGGTCGACGTCGTCGACGCCGCCGATGGGACAGTCCTCTCCGGCGTCGGCGACGACGGACGCTGGACGTTCACGTTCCGGTTCCCGGACCGCAGTAACGTCGACGAGTTCCACGACCGCGCGGACAGCCGCGGGCTGGACCTCGACGTCCAGCGAACTTACAGCGTCGCGGACTCGGAAGTCGCGACGTACGGACTCACGGAAAAGCAGAGAACCGCCCTCGCAACGGCGCTCCGGGAGGGCTACTTCCGCGTCCCCCGCGAGATCACCCAGGAGGAGCTCGCGACGGAACTCGGCGTGCAATCCTCGGCTGTCTCGGAGACGCTCCGACGCGCAACCGCGGAGCTCGTCGCGAATACGCTCGGCGAGGAGCCCATAGCGGAGTAGCGGCGCTATTATTCGAACCGCTTGCGGACACTCTCGGCGTGCGCGGAGAGGCCCTCTGCCTCCGCCAGCGTCGTAACGGTGTCGGCGACCTCGTCGAGGGCATCGCGGTCGAGTCGCTGAACGGTACTCGACCGGAGGAAGGTCTCCGTGGAGAGCCCGCCGTAGCGCTTGGCGCCGCCGTTCGTCGGCAGGACGTGGTTCGGCCCGGCCGCGTAGTCGCCGGCGGCGACGGCCGAGTACGGCCCCAGGAAGACGGAGCCGGCGTTCGTGATCCGGTCGAGCAGGTCCTCGTCGTCCTCCGCCACGATGGAGAGGTGCTCGGCGGCGTACTCCTCGGTGAAGAGGACGGCCTCCGACATCGACCGTGCGCGGAGGATCCCCGAGGCTTCGTTGTCGAGCGCCGCACGGATCGTCTCCTCGCGCTCGCTTTCGGCTGCCTGCTCGTCGACGGCGGCAGCAACGTCCTCGGCGAGGCCGTCGTCGGCAGTCACCGCGACGACGGAGGCGTTGGCATCGTGCTCGGCCTGCGCGACGAGGTCGGCAGCGACGAGGTCGGGGTCGGCTGTCTCGTCAGCCAGCACGAGGATCTCGCTCGGCCCGGCGAGGAAATCGATCTCCACGTCCCCGCGCGCCTCGGCCTTCGCGGCGGTGACCCAGCGGTTGCCGGGGCCGACGATCGTGTCGACGGCGTTGACGGACTCAGTTCCGTACGCGAGCGCGGCAATCCCCTGTGCGCCGCCGACCTGGTACACCGTGTCGGCGCCGGCCTCGTGGATCGCGGCGAGCGTGACGGGGTTGATCTCCTCCGCGGGCGGGGTCGTCACGGCGACGTGGTCGACGCCGGCGACCTTCGCGGGGATGACCCCCATCAGCGCGCTGGATGGGTACGCGGCCTCGCCGCCGGGGACGTACACCCCGGCGCTGTCGATGGGGCGGAAGCGGCGCCCGAGCTCGCGGCCGTCGAACTCGTCGGTCCAGTCCTCGGGGAGCTGGCGCTCGTGGAACTCGCGGACGTTCGCCGCGGCCTCGCGGATGGCGTCGAGGCGTTCGTCGTTGGCCTCGTCGAGCTCCTCGTGAGCGCGCGCGGCGTCGTCGGTGATGTCGAGGTTGCCGACCTCGACGTTGTCGAACTCGCTCGTGAGGTCCCTGACGGCCACGTCGCCCTCCGTGCGCACTCGGTCGATGATCTCCAGGACGTCCTCGCGTGCGGACTCGACCCCCGCGTCCCGGTCGAAGAACGCGCGGCGGTCGTCCGGCGAGAGGTCCGCGATCTCGCGTACGTTCATGTCTCGTGTTCCGAGGGCCCCGGGAAAAGGCGTTCCGGATAGGGGCCTTCGGGTGATCGGATTAGTCGTCCGCTTCCTCGAGGGGCAGGAGGCCGGTTACGTCGAGCAATCCGCGGAGAAGCAGACCCACGACGAGGAGAGATGCGAGGGCGAATAGCGGGGCCGAAACGTACGCGGCGACGGTGTAGTCGAAGAGGAGTCTGGTTACGCCGCGTGTGATGAAGGAGAGCAGGATCAGTCCGAACGCGAGGGCGGAGAGTTGGACGAAGCGCGACTGATTCATTCGTCTTCCGGGCTTGGTCGGGCGTGGGGTAGAATTTGCGTTTTTGTTCTGGATTCTCCTCGAAAGCCCTCGGCCGCTCTTACTTATATACTGTTTATATAGGTGCAGACGCTGCTGCACTTGCCAGCACCGCAAACACCCAGAAAGCCCTCGGCCGCTCGCTGTGTGTTGGTTGGAATAGGTGATACGGACTTAATTTCGACAGCACCGCAGACTCCTCGAAAGCCCTCGGCCGCTCGCGGTCGCTGTCCTCGAAAAT
>JBDGPU010000113.1:0-27131 GCA_042219525.1 Halopenitus sp. | reverse complement strand
TGTCGCTCAGCGACCGCGAGCGGCCGAGGGCTTTCTGGGTGTTTGCGTTGCCGTCAAGGGCAGCAGCGTCTGCACCTTTATATACAGTATATAAGTAAAAGCGGCCGAGGGCTATCAGGGCGTTTGCGTTGCCGTCAAGGGCAGCAGCGTCTGCACCTTTATATACTGTTTATAAGTAGGAGCGGCCGTGGACCTTCGAGGAGTCTGCGTTGCTGTCGAGTACAGCAGCGTCTGATCCTTTATACACCGTTTAAAAGGAGGAATCGCTAAAAAGAACTAACGCTCTTAAACCTGATTCCAGGGCGCGTCGTCGAAGTCGACGATCCGCTCTTCCTCGTCGATCGCGTCGATCCGAGCGATGTCCTCGTCGTCAAGCTCCAGCTCGCGCGCGGCCCAGTTGTCCTCGACGTGGTCGAAGGATTCGGCCTTCGGGATCGGCGCGACGGTCTCCTTCGAGAGGAGCCACGCCAGACTAACCCGAGCAGCGCTGGCGTCGTGCTTGTCCGCGATTTCAGCAATCACGTCGTTGTCGGCGACCTTGTTCCGGGCGATGGGCGAGTAGGCGACGAGCCAGTGGTCGTCCTCACGGGCGTACTCGCGGAGCTCCTCCTGCGGGAGCAGGGGGTGACACTCGACCTGGTGGGCGAAGACGTCCGTCTCGAGGATCTCCCTAGCTTCGTCGAGCTGGTCCGGGCGGAAGTTCGAGAGCCCGACGCGGTCGACGACGCCCTCCTCGACGAGGTGATCGAGCGCAGGCAGCGTCTCCGCGGGATCGTAGGTGTTGATCGGCCAGTGGACGTACAGCAGGTCGATGCTGTCGACGCCGAGGTTCTCGCGGCTCTCCTTGGCGGTCTCGACCGCGTCGTCGTACGAGAGGTTCGACGTCGAGAGCTTCGTGGCGACGAAGAGGTCATCGCGGTCGACGTCGACGTCGGGGTTCGTGACCGCGCGATCGATCCCCTCCGCGACGTACTCCTCGTTGTCGTAGCCCTGCGCCGTGTCGATGTGGCGATAGCCCGTTTCGATGGCGTGGGCGACGCCCGCGGCGCACGCCTCCGGGTCTTCGAGCTGGTAGGTGCCGTACCCGAGTCTATCGAAGGTTCCGCTCATGGCTAGTCGTTGAGAGCGAGCGGCCTCAAGCCACCGAAGGCGGTGGTTGTCGCCGATTATCAGCATTCATCTGGCCGGATGCAGAGCTATAAGCCGGTCCGACCGTATCGCGTGAGTATGGCGGATCGGAACGACCAGGACAGGGCCGACAAGGCGGACGCGACGGATGCGACGGATGCGACGGATGCGACGGACGCGGCCGAGACGGAAGGGACGAGGAGTACCGCCGACGTGTATGCCCTGCTGGCCGACGAAACCCGGGTCGACATCCTCGGAACGCTCCACGACGGTCCGCTGGAGACGCCGGTTTCCTTCTCGACGCTGTACGAGCACGTCGACGCCGACGACACGGCGGGGTTCAACTACCACCTCGACCGGCTCACGCCGCAATTCGTCGCGAAACGCGAGGCCGGCTACGAACTGAGCGCCGCCGGCCGACGACTGGCCCGGGCCATCACGGCCGGCGTCTATACGGAGGTGCCGCGAATCGACCCGTTCGACGTCGAGGGCCGCTGCTACGCCTGCGACGCCGAGGCACTCCGCGGAACCTACGAGGACGAACAGTTCAACATCGAGTGTGCGGCCTGCGGCGAACTCGTGCTGGGCGTGCGCGTCCCGCCGACGCTCGCCCGGGGGCGCACGCCCGAGGAGTTCGTCGCCGCCTTCGAGGAGTGGTCCCGGTTCCAGACGGATCAGGCCCATCGGGGGCTCTGCCCGGACTGCGGTGGCGCCGTCGATGCCTCGGTGATCGAGGACGTCCACGAGACCGTCCCGTTCGAGGCCGTGGTCGCGTACGACTGCACCGTCTGTGGCCGCCGCGCGATGACCTCGTTCGGGTCCGTGGCCGCGTTCCACCCCGAAGTGCGGGAGTTCCACGAAGCGCGCGGGGCCACGCTCCGCGACCGCCCGTACTGGGAGATCGACCAGTTCGTGACGGGCGAGCACGTCGAAGTCCGCTCGCGCGACCCCTGGCGAGTCCGCGTCTCCTTCTTCGCCGATGGCGACGCGTGTCGCGTCGAACTCGACGGCGACTGCACCGTCGTCGACGTCGCCGTCGAGAGCGACGTCGTCGAGAGCGACATCGTCGAGAGCGAAGGTGTCGCCGACGAAACGTCGAACTGAGTACCGACGCAGAGGCGGACGGCGACCTGTCACTTATA
This sequence comes from Halopenitus sp., assembly GCA_042219525.1. Lineage (GTDB taxonomy): Archaea > Halobacteriota > Halobacteria > Halobacteriales > Haloferacaceae > JBDGPU01. The sequence goes on along the minus strand of JBDGPU010000113.1, from coordinate 24,861 downwards.
TCACTGGAACGGGGTTACGCAGGATTTCCTACAAAAACTGTCTTCAGAGAAACATGATGAGGGGGCGGCCCGTCGATTTACACGATGGACCGACGCACGCGCACGCTCTGGACCTACTACCTGTACAAGGCAACGACCTCGTACGGGTTCTACCTCCCGTTCTCGACGATCTACCTGGTCCAGCAGGGGTACGGGCTGGACGTCATCGGCCTCGCGCAGTCGGCGTTCCTCTTCGCGATGGTCGCCGCCGAGATCCCGGCGGGGTACGTCGCCGACCGGATCGACCGGCGGACGACGCTCGCCGCGGGCAACGCCCTCTCGGCGGTGAGCCTCGGGGCGTACCCGTTCGTCGGCAGCGCGACCGGCTGGATCGTCCTGTACGGCCTCTGGGGACTCGGCGCCGCCTGCCACTCGGCGATCGGCGAGGCGTGGCTCTACGACCTGCTCGCCCAGCGCACGGACGAGTCGAGCTTCGCGCGCACGAGCGGCCGCGGAGCGACCGTCGAACTCAGTGTCTCCGCCGCCTCCGCCATCGCCGCGTCGCTGCTCTACGGTATCGACCCCGGCCTCCCCTTCCTCGCGAACGCCGCGCTGTCGGCCGCGGGGGTCCCCCTGATCCTCACGTTGCCAGCGACCCGGAACGGCGCGGAGACGGTCATCTCCATCTCCGAGACGTTGCAGGCGCTCAAGCTCCAGCTCCACCGTAGCGAGGTCCGGTGGCTCGTCGCCTACGCCGCGCTGTTCAACGTCCTCTTCTCGGTCACGCGCTGGCTCGAACAGCCTGCACTCGACGCCGTCGGCATCCCGGTCACGAGCTTCGGCCTGCTCTACGCCGGGTTCAAGCTCGTCACCGCGGGCGCGACGTCGACGACGGGGTTCCTCCAGGACCAACTCGGCGCGCGCTGGTTCTTCCTGCTCCTGCTCCCGGTCTGCGGAGTCGCCTACGCGATGGTCCACTTCCTCCCGCTGTTCGTCGTCCCCGTGCTCCTCCTGCGCCGCGCGCTCGACCGCGTCTCGGGCCCGATCCGGAACCAGTACCTCAACGACCGGCTCGACAGCGTCGGGCGCGCGACGATTCTCTCCGGGGTGTCGATGGCGCTGCACCTCGCGAGCGGCGCCGGCAACGCCATCTTCGGCCAGATCGCGGAGGCAACGGGGCCGATGGTGTTCCTGCCGATTGCGGGAGTCGGCGTCGTCCTCGTCGCGGGCCTGCTCTGGATCGCCACCGACCCGGTCAGGCCGCCGGCCGTGAACCTCGGGCCCGCGGAGTCGACACCGGCTGACAGCGATGTTGCGGACGTCGACGCTGGGGACGTCGACGCTGCGGACGCTGCGGACGCTGCGGACGCTGCGGACGCCGCCGGAACCGACTGATCCGAACCGGTGTCGCCAAGAAGACATTTACCGGCGTGTGCGGGACTAACAAACATATGTCCCCGCCCTCCCGCCGCTCCATCATCGCCGCAGGTGCCTCGATCACGGGTGCTGTGCTCGCTGGCTGTTTGTCGGCACCCGAAAACCGGCGAACCTCACCCGGATGCGATGGGATGCATGATGCAGTCGTCGAGATAGAACTGTCTGCGCTGTCGGCGGTGAGGCGAGAGAAGGTCGATCTGATTCAATACTCCGACCTGTCCGATGGCGAACAGCGGATAGTACGAACGACCATGGAAGGCGGTCAGTATCGGAAATGCCCCGGACCTGATGGGTCGTTTCCCGAACCCCTCCGGGCATTTCGGGACCGCGTCAGCAACCACATCACCGAAAACTATCACGCATATCTAACGCAAAGCGATATTATCTACGCTATCGGTCTTGAAATACGGGACGTAGAGGTCGCCTCTCTGCCTTGACCTGGTACAGGCAAATCGCTGGCCGCCGGAGTAATGAGGAGCCTAACAGCGAAGACGACAACGCGAGCGGACGCCGACGCGGTTGGAACCGACTTGTCTGACCGGGCGTCGCCAAGAAGACATTTACCAGTGTGTGTAAGACTAGCACACGCATGTCCCTGCCCTCCCGCCGCTCGGTCATTTCAGCAACTGCCTCGATAGCGAGTGCCGGCCTCGCAGGCTGCTCGTCGAACGCGAGCGATGCCGAAACTGGAGCACCAACGGAAACGTCGGCGCGATCTCCCGAGCAGGATACTCCATCACCACCGTACCAGTTCAAGGCCATCGACGATGCCGGCGAGCGGATAGATGCGGCTGTTGAGGTGCACACAAAGTCCCCGAATGAGGTGGTATGGGCCGACACCTACGAACTCGACGACGGGGAGCGGCGGACCATCGACGTGCAGATCGAACCAGGTGAGTACGTGCTGCAGTGTTGGATGCCCGATGGCCCGGTGGAAACGCTGTTCGGTCACGAGTGGAGCACGGCTACGGAACCGAGTTTGCAGATCAGGTTCCACGCTGGAGGAATCGAGTTCGAGTCAAGGGCGTAGTGACCTCCTCACACCCATAACCCGAGACGTACAGACAGGATCAGCGAGTCGCGGCGGGTGTGCATGTATGGCTGTTGCGGACAGCGGACATCGCCGTCTCCTCCGACGGGGGTGCAAGGGATATTGCTATGGCCGACAGATCTGGTCAGTCGTTGCCAAGAAAAAATTTATCTCCTTATGAGAGATGGATAATAGTATGTCCCTGCCCTCCCGCCGCTCGATCATTGCCGCAGCCGCCTCCATCGCGTCTGCCGGGCTCGCAGGTTGTTCGGCAGCGCCGTTGGGCCGGCAATCAACGCCCGAATGCGACGAAATGCACGAAGCAGTTGTCAAGACACAGGAGGTTTCGCTATCCTCGGCAAAGCGCGAGGAAGTCGACCTGATCCAGTATTCGGACCTCCCCGACGGCGAAAAAGCAATCGTCCGAACGGCCATCGAGGAGAAACGATATCATAAGTGTCCATCCACCGATCCGATATTTCCTGACGCCCTCTATTCCTTCGAGGACCGTGTCAGCAGACACACAAACGAGAACCACCACGCGTATCTATCGTACAGTGGCGCGACCTACGCCGTCGCCGTTCGAATAGAGGACGAGGTGACGTCCTGGCTTCCGGACAGGCAAACGATTACCCAGGATCGGTGAATCGCGGGACGACGACGAACCTCGTCGGCGGTGAGTACGGATGCTGTCCGTCCCTTAGAAGGCTGCACAGTCGCGCTCGGTGAGACTGCCCATCCCGACCGCCTCCAGCGCCCGCAACATATCAGATTCCCCGAACTCAACGACGCCTCCGAAACGGTTTTGCCCGCGCCTTGCGCACAGTCAGTATGCCGACGGACCCCGACACAGGGTACGATCCTTCGCTGGGTCGGAAGTTCATCTTCGTCACCGGTGGCGTTATGTCCGGGCTTGGGAAGGGTATCACGGCCGCCAGCACCGGCCGACTCCTCTCGAATGCGGGCTTCGACGTCACGGCGGTCAAGATCGACCCCTATCTGAACGTCGACGCCGGGACGATGAACCCCTACGAACACGGTGAGGTGTACGTGCTGAAGGACGGCGGCGAGGTCGACCTCGACCTGGGGAACTACGAACGGTTCCTCGGGACGGACATGACCTCCGACCACAACGTCACGACGGGCAAGACGTACCAGCACGTCATCCAGAAGGAACGCGCCGGCGACTACCTGGGCAAGACCGTCCAGATCATCCCCCACATCACCGACGACATCAAGCGCCGCATCCGCGAGGCCGCCGAGGGCAGCGACGTCTGCCTCGTCGAGGTCGGCGGGACGGTGGGCGACATCGAAGGGATGCCCTACCTCGAGGCCCTCCGCCAGTTCGCCCACGAGGAGGACGACGAGGACATTCTCTTTACCCACGTCACGCTCGTCCCCTACGCGCAATCCGGCGAGCAGAAGACGAAGCCCACCCAGCACAGCGTGAAGGAGCTCCGGTCGATCGGCCTCCAGCCCGACATCCTCGTCGGGCGCTGTGAGGACGAACTCGACCCGGAGGTCAAGGAGAAGATCGCGCTGTTCTGTGACGTCCCGACCGAGGCCGTCTTCTCGAACCCCGACGTCGAGGACGTCTACCACGTCCCGCTCGTCGTCGAGGACGAGGGCCTCGACGAGTACGTGATGGACCGGCTCGAGCTCGCCGACGAGGCGCTCCCGAAGGACGAGCGCTCGACGCGCTGGCGCGACCTCGTCACCCGCGAGCGCGAGAAGGAACTCGACATCGCGCTGGTGGGCAAGTACGGGCTGGAGGACGCCTACATGTCCATCCACGAGTCGCTGAAGCACGCCGGCATCGACACGCGGACCGAGGTCAACACGCTGTGGGTCGACGCCGACGAGATGAACGACGAACACGAGGAGCGCCTGGAGGAGGCCGACGGCATCGTCGTCCCGGGCGGCTTCGGCTCCCGCGGCACGAAAGGGAAGATCGAGGCGGTCCGCTACGCCCGCGAGCACGACGTGCCGTTCCTCGGGCTCTGTCTCGGCTTCCAGATGGCCGTCGTCGAGCACGCCCGCAACGTCGTCGGGCTCCCGGACGCCCACTCGACGGAGATCGACGAGGAGACGCCCCACCCCGTCATCGACCTGCTCCCCGAGCAGTACGAGACGGAGGAGATGGGCGGCACGATGCGGCTCGGCGCCCACACGACCTCCATCGACTCCGGCACGCTCGCCAACGAGGTGTACGACGCCGAATCCTGCACGGAGCGGCACCGTCATCGCTACGAGGTGAACCCCGAGTACATCGACCAGCTGGAGAGCGATGGGCTCGTCTTCTCCGGCCGGGCCGACAACCGGATGGAGATCCTCGAGCGCGACGACCACCCGTTCTTCTTCGGCACGCAGTACCACCCCGAGTTCCGCTCGCGACCCGACCGGGCGAGCCCCCCGTTCGTTTCGTTCGTCGAGGCCGCTCTCGAGGAGCGGGAGGCGGACGAGGGCGAGGGGACCGACGAGGCCGACCAGACCGACGAGGTGACCGCATAATGGTTAACGCATCCGAATTCATCGACGAGGCAGTCGAAGAGATCCGCGAACAGATCGGCGACGCCAACGCCGTCATCGCCCTGTCGGGCGGCGTCGACTCGTCCGTGGCAGCGACGCTCGCGTACGAGGCCGTCGGCGACCAGCTGACCCCCGTCTACGTCGACACCGGCCTGATGCGGAAGGGCGAGACGGACCAGCTCCGCGAGACGTTCTCCTTTATGGACTCGCTCCGGATCGTCGACGCGACGGACCGCTACTTCGACGCGCTGGAGGGGGTCACCGACCCCGAGGAGAAGCGCGCCGTCATCGGCGAGGAGTTCATCCGCGTCTTCGAGCGCGAGGCCCGCGACGTCGACGCCGACTACCTCGTGCAGGGGACCATCTACCCCGACCGCATCGAGAGCGAGGGCAACATCAAGTCCCATCACAACGTCGGTGGCCTCCCCGAGGCCGTCGACTTCGAGGGCATCGTCGAGCCCGTGCGCGACCTCTACAAGGACGAGGTCCGCGATGTCGCCCGCGAACTCGGGCTGGAGGAGATCATTTCGGAGCGCATGCCGTTCCCCGGCCCGGGCCTGGCCGTCCGCGTCGTCGGCGAGGTCACCCGCGAGAAGGCCGACGTCGCCCGCGAGGCCTGCCACGTCGTCGAGGAGGAGCTGGCGGAGTACGAGCCCTGGCAGGCGTTCGGCGCCGTCATCGGCAAGGCGACCGGCGTGAAAGGCGACAACCGCGTCCACGGCTGGGTCGTCGCCATCCGCTCGGTCGAGTCCCGCGACGGGATGACCGCCCGCGCGCAGGAGCTCGATTGGGAGACGCTCCAGCGCATCCAGAGCCGCATCACCGGCGAGAACGAGAACGTCGCCCGCGTCGTCTACGACGTGACCCACAAACCGCCCGCGACGATCGAATATGAGTAACGTCATCGTCGCCGGCCCGGACGAGCATGGGCTCGGCGAGGCGCTCGAAGCGGAGGGCGCTGACGTCACACGGATCCCGGACGTCGTCTCCGCGGCCACGCTGGAGGACGCCGACATCCACGACGCCGACGTCCTCGTGCTCACCGACACCGGGGAGGCGACCGCCATCCCCATCGCGAAGGAGCTCAACCCCGACGTGCGCGACGTTGCGTACGCCGAGGGCTCGCTGCCGGAGTCGATGGACGCCATCGCGGACCTGTCCGTCGACCCCCGACTGATGGACCCCGAGGTCGTCGCCGAGGAGCTGCTCGGCGAGGGCGACGAGCTCTGACCGGCGACCACGCCGAGCGTTCCGCGGAGTGCTGCCGTCGACGTTGCGGGCGGATCTGAAATCGCTAACTGATCTGAGGCACTGACTGATCTGAAGTTGCTGACTGATTTGAGACGCGGACTGATCTGAGGCACTGACCTGAGGCGTTGGCGGACGTGACGGCGTCGGCGCCCGGAGACCGTCCTGCATCCGGTCTCCTCGCGCGACGCACCTATCGGGCGCATCTATTTATATATCCGACCAGATCATGGCGTATGGTTCCGAACACGCGGCTGTATGGCGCCGTCATCGCGTTCGTCTCGGGCCTCTACTCGCTCTGGAGCGCGTCGATGGCCTCGCGAATGGTGACGAGCGGCTGGCTCATGGGAGTTCTGGGCGTGATCGTCATCGTCCACGGCGCCGTGTTGCTCACGGGCTATGCCGAGCGACTCGGCGACGCGAGCGGGCCGCTCATGATCGGCTACTCGCTCCTGATGCTCCTGAATCAGGCCCTGCTGGCGACCGGCATGCTGGCCGACGGGAGCGGGATGGGCATGGACGAGGGAATAGGTAGCGACATGGGCGGCAGCGCGATGACGGCCGGCATGGGCTGGGACGCTGGCATGGTCGCGCTCGCCGTGTTGATGCTGGCGAGCGGCGTCATTATGACCCGAAACTCGACGGACACCGATATGAGCGGGATGTGAGAGTGGTTCGAAACTCGGGCTCAGTATTCCGTTGCTAGCTCGTAACTGGCTCAGCGTGTCGCTCGGGACGAGGTGTGGATCTATCGTGAGTCAGAGTCACGATTCGCCCTGGATGATGGTTTCGCCGACGAGGAGATACCCGAGTAGCAACGGGGCGAGTTCAACCGTGTGTGGACAGTTGCACACACAGCTCCCGGCGTCGTAGTTCGCACTGATCGTCGGACCGAGGAGCGTCCACTCGAAGAAGACGTGGAGCTGCTTATCGCCGCTGCAGGCTACTCCCGGACACCCGAGATACACCGAAAGGGCGGCAACACCGATAAAAAAGGCACCACCGAGCGCGTACAGCGGACGACTTGCCCAGATTGCGAGTGCGACACCGCCGATCGCCACGGCCACCGCGCCAAGGACGAACTCGTTGAGGGGAAAGCCCCCGAACAGCATGACGACCGGAAGCACGTTTTTAACCTGGACATAGACGTACCCCACGATCAGTATCGTCAGCACGAGCCAGACCAACAGCACGCGGCGCGTCCAATAGCGCTGGAGCTTCGTCTCGATCCCAGAGAAACCATCTTGGAGGGCCATGCGTTATTATCCGAAGGTCTGCTAAAAAGTGTACCTCCTGGTGAATGATGGGGACACGGCCGGCTCGACACCTCGAAATCGAGTTTCTACCGATTGGCAGGAACGGACGCGTCGGGAAAGACGGTCGACGTCAGCGAATTGCGGAATCAGCGTGTTCGGAAACGACCGACTGCGACGCTACGGAACCCGCCGATTGCGACGCGACGAAAAATGCCGGCTACAACGGGGAAAAGACGTCGAGCGTCCTCAGTGGAGCTGCGGGTGACACTGCTCGATGGCGCTCCGGACGTCGTCGTGGCGACCGACGAACGTGAGGTGGTCGCCGCGTTCGAGCTGCAGGTCCGGTTCCGGGATCTGGGACTCGCCCTCGCGGCTCACCAGCGCGATCAGGATTCCGTCCGGCAGCTCGTCGTCGAGTTCGCTGATGGTCTTCCCGATCAGGCTCTCGGCCGTGACTTCGATCTCCTGGACGTCGCCGGTGCGACCGAGCTCGCTCATCCACTCCGAAAGCGCGGGGCGCTCGATGGCGTTGTCCATCGACTGCGAGATGGAGTCGCTCGCGGAGATGGCGTTGACGCCGAGTTCCTCGAAGGCCTCCTGGTTGCCGGGGGTGTTCACCCGGGCGATGACGTGCTCCACGTCGAACTTCGATTTGGCGAGCTGCGCGACGAGCAGGTTCACGTCGTCGTCGCCCGTCGCGGCGGCGACGATCTTGGCGTTGTCGGCGCCGGCGGCTCTGAGGTCCTCCGTGGTGGCCCCGTCGCCGTGCTCGACGGTGAAGCCCGCGTTTCGCGCTTCCTCGACCTGTTCCTGCTCCTCTTCGACGATGATGACGTTTTCGCCACGATCCTCCAGTCGTTTGGCGAGGCCGCGACCGACGCGACCCCCGCCGACTACGATGACGCGCATGGGTAGTACGTTGAGTGCCTGAGCGATGTGCCGGGCGAAGCCGGCCTGAAACACGACCGTCGTCAGAATGACGAGGAACACCGTCCCGACGAGGACGGTCGCGGCCTCGGGGTTCGTCGGCCGCAGTTCGAGCGCGAACAGCGTTGCGACGCTGGCCGGAATGATCCCGCGCGGTCCGACCGCGCTCATGAACAGCTGCTCGCGGACCGAGAACTGCTCGCCGTAGGTGCAGATCATCACGGCAACGGGGCGGATGACCAGCACGACGGTGGCGACGACGACGAGGCCGCCGACGCCCAGCGAGAGCAGGTCGTCGAACGAGAGCAACGTCGCCAGCGAGATGAAGACGAACGAGAGGACGATGAGGGTGATGTCCCCCTTGAACGCCTCCAGCTCCTCCTCGTACGGGAGGTCCGCGTTGCCGAGGAGGACCCCTGCCGTCGCTGTCGCGGCGATCCCCGCCTCGGATGCGAGCGAGTTGGCGATCCCGAATGTGGCGATCGCCCCGACGAGGACGATCAGCCGCGAGTTCCGGACCGCGTTCGTGCTCGACAGGTCGACGTGCGTGAGGATGTACCACAGAATCCCGGCGGTCACCATGCCGACCACGACGCCGATCCCGAGCCGGCTGACGAACGACGCTACCAGCCCGGAGGGGCCCATCTCCTCGGAGACGAGGACCTCGAAGACGACGATCGCCAGGATCGCGGCGGTCACGTCGTTGACAATACCCTCGGTTTCCAGCGCCGCCGCCACGCGGTCTCGAACCGGGACGACGTCGAGGATCGGCGTGATGACCGTCGGCCCGGTCGCGATGAGCAGCGAGCCGACGAGGAACGACAGCTGCCAGGAGACGCCGAGCGCGTACTTGACGACGATGGCGGTTCCCACGAGGGCGATGCCGGCACCGAGCGTGACGAGCCGGAACGCCTCGTTCGGTGTCTGTCGCAGCTTGGAGAGCTTGAGGTGGAACGCCCCCTCGAAGATGATGATCGCCACCGAGAGCCCGACGATCCCGGACAGCGTGCCGACGCCGCCGAAGGACTGCATCCCGACGATGTCGAGACCTTCGGGCCCGACGGCGATCCCCGCCAGGATGAGAAAGAGGACGCTCGGGATCTCCAGCCGGTCGGCTAAGACCTGTGCCGCCACACCGAGGCCCAGGATGGTGACGACGAGCGGAATCAGCGCAGAACTGGCACTCACTAAAGAAACACCTACCGGATTCCACGCGCTCCCGCTATAAAACCGATATGGAACTGGCGACGGGTCGGCGTGTCGACACGCCTCACGACCTGTCGATGGGTGAGGGGTCGTCGGTGGGTGCCCCTGGCCGTGTGTCGTCGGGGGTCACGCCACGCCTGTCGTGTCGTCGGCCGACACGGTCCCGTTGCCCACGTCCTTCACCGTGGGGCTGCCCTCCACATCCTCAACGTAGCGGAGGTACCCGCTCGTGTTGACGAAGAGGATTTCGATGGTACCGTCGCCCGTCCAGTCGAGTGCGGCGACCTGGGATTTCATCGCGTTGCTGGCGATCTGGGTCTTGGTGCCGCCGGCGTCCACCAGCGCGACCTTGTTGCTCCCGTCGACGATCGGAATGCGGGCCACTCCGTCACCGTCGAAGTCCCGCGGGTTCCCGATCCCAATGCCGTTGGACGATCCGACACTCAATCCGATACTGGTCGTCGATCCGTCGCTCGACAGGTAGTAGAGGTTGTTCGAGCCGTCGAGGTAGACGAGTTCCTTCTTGCCGTCGCCGGTGATGTCCCCGAAGCCGGCCACCCCGTTGGTTCCGCCCGGATCGGCCACCTGGTACTTGTTGCCGTTACCGTCGACCCGGTAGATGGCGCTTCCCGACGACCCGGCGAAGAACACCGAGTTGTCGCTCCCGTTCCACGTTCCGACCGCGAGTCGCGAGGGGGCTGACGCGACGCCGCTCGACAGCAACTTGGTCGTGTCTCCGCTCTGACTCACGAGGTAGAGGTCGTTGGCGGAAGTGCTGACGGGGATGTCGGCCTTGCCGTCGCCGTCGATGTCGATGCGCATCGGCCCCGTGACCGCGACGTCGGAGAAGGACATGTCCTTCTTCGACTGATTAAACACCTTCGTGTAGAGGGCGCTGCTCTGTGCGAAGACGGCCGTCCCCTCCGCCGTCGCGGGTTCGAGCGGGCCGCCGGCGCCCACCGTGAGCGCGACGTTCGTCCCGTTGAGTTCCCCCGCCGCAGTCGTCGCGTTGACCAGCGCCGTCGTGTCTGCGTCCACCGCCTCGTACAGATACTTTACCACGCCGTTTGCCCCCGTCCGGTTCGTTGCTATCGGGGTGAGCGTGCCGCGGTCGAATTCGAGCATGGCGTCGACGCGAGCCCCAGAGACGGGATTCCCGTATCGATCCCGAACCTCGAATCTGACGACGCGACGCCCGCCGCTGGGAACGTACGTGTAGTTGGCCGTCTTGCGAGTGATGTGATGCGGCTTGGCCTCCGAGGCATCCTGTCCGAGGGAAACTTTCCCGATGCGAAGCCGATACGTGACGTTCGATTCGAGTTCGATTTGAACGGTGCTGTACGGTCCCGTTTCCTCCGTGACGGAGACGTTCCGAACGTGCCCACCGTTCTCGACGAACTGGTCTTCCAGAAGGCCCTTCCAGGCGCTCTCCGGGAGCTTGGTCGACAGCTCGATGGTGATCGGCGACGACTCGTTCCGGACCGTGATCGCGTTCTCGTCGACGCTGACCGGCGTCACGCTGACCGACGTGCGGAGACCTGTCTCGTCCAGATCTCCCTCGATCAGGACCAGCGAAATTCGCGACCCTGACACGATCGACTGCTCGGTGAGGGGGACCGCGCTGCCGCCGTCGGCGTTGTAGAGGATTCCGTGCTCAATTACGGTCGTCGGCGCGCTGGTGTAGCGGTTGTAGTCCGGGGTGTAGACGACCGTCCCCGTGTCGAAGACCACCGTATCACCATCCCAATACTGCCCGACGTTCGTGTTCCGCGTGTGGTTCGCCCCCTCGATCGCGACGGTGACGTTCCCCTCGGCGATGCCCTCGGTATGGAGGCGGCCGATCGCCGGTGGGGGATTGACGAACAGCGTGCGCGGCTCGTACAGCGTGCCGGTCTGTACGGCGACCGTTCGCTCCACGCCGTCGGCCGCCGTCGCGTACATGGCATCGTTCAGATCCAAGAGGTCGGCCTTTACCGTCTGGCTGTGTTCGAACTCCGTCTGCTCGTTGCTCTGGGGTATGACTGAAGCCTGATACATAGACAAAAAGACGATCAGGATACCGAACAGGAGGACCGATGCGACTACCGGGGCAACCGCACGCGAGTCTTCGTGATCACGATCACCTAGGAACAGACGGGAGCGCTCCGACATCAATTGCCACATATTTCGACACATCACGGAAATAATTTGGGGCCGCGAGGTCGGGCAGAGCGCGTCGCCGACGAGAATTGCGCTCCGCCTCGACTGCGGGATGCTGCCGGGCCGATCCGCCGCAGTCCCCCGCGGGCTCTCCCCGGGGGTGGTCCCGCGGTTGCCCCCGACCCGGGCGCCGTCTCCCACGGCCACCTCGACCGCACCGGCTCCGTGCCAACCCCCGGCCGCCGAGTGCCCCGGCCGAGTGCCCTCACCGACCTCCCGGATCACTGGGGCAAGTCGGTCGTGACCGAACGCCTGTCCGGCGTTCTGGTCAGTCCGGCTTCACGAGGACCTTGATCGCCTCGCGCTCGTCCATCGCGCGATAGCCATCGTCGACGTTCTCGAGGTCAACGGTCTTCGTGAAGATCGGCGACGGGTCCAGCGTGCCCTGGAGCACGTCGTCCATCAGCTCCTCCGCGTACTGCCGGACGGGCGCGACGCCGCCGCTCAGCGTGATGTTGTCGCTGAACATGGTAAAGACGTCCAGCCCCTCCTCCGTCACGCCGTGCGGGACGCCGACGTAACCGACGGTGCCGCCGGGGCGACAGACCGCGATGGCGGTGTCCATCGCCGACGCCGCGCCGACGCACTCCATGACGTGGTTCGCGCCACCGTGAGTGAGCTCTCTCGCGCGTTCGATTGCCTCCTCGCCGCGGGCGGCGACGGTGTCGGTCGCGCCGAACTCCGCGGCCAGCTCGAGCCGGTCCTCGTGGTGGCCCATCGCGATGATCCGCTCCGCGCCGAGCCGCTGGGCCGCGAGGACGCCACAGAGACCGACCGCGCCGTCGCCGATGACGACGACCGTGTCGCCCTCGCCGACGCCGGCGCTAACGGCGGCGTGATGCCCGGTCCCCATCACGTCGGTCAGCGGGAGCAAGGACTGGAGCGTCTCCTCGTCGTCGGCGTAGCGGTCGGGGACGCGGACGAGCGTGCCGTCCGCGAACGGGCACTTCACGTACTCGCCCTGTCCGGCGCCGTTCTCCTCGCCCCAGGACTCGTCCTCGACGCAGGAGGTGTACAGCCCCTTGCGACAGAACTCGCACTCGCCGCAGCTGATGGAGAAGGGCGCGAGCACGCGGTCGCCGGGCTCGACCGAGACGACGTCGTCGCCGACCGCCTCGACGATCCCCATCGGCTCGTGGCCCACCCGGGACCCCTCGTCGCGGTCGCTCTCGCCGCGGTAGAACCAGAGGTCGGAGCCGCAGACGGCCGTGTGCGTGACGCGGATCACGGCGTCCGTCGGTGATTCGACGGTCGGTTTCGGGACGTCCTCGACGGCGATCTCGCCAGGGCCTTCGTAGATGGCTGCGCGCATGCTCACAACTGGACGGGCGAGCGCAAAAAGAGCAGTCACACGCGGCCGCGACGGCCCTCGCCGGACGGGCAGCGAGCGATCGGGTCAATGGGCGGCGAGCGAGTCGGTCAGTACCCCTGCGCGTTGCCGTCCTTCCGTGGCTCCGTCGCGCCCGAAATCACGTCGTCCGAATCGGACCTCGTAATCTGCGCGCCGCCGAACAGCTGTGCGGGCAGCGTCGTCACGTCGTGGCCCTTGCGGACGAGCTTCGCCGCGACGTCGTCGTCGAACTGCGGTTCGAGCGCGAGCTCACCGTCCTCGCGGTAGCGCCAGCGCGGCTGGTCGAGCGCGGCCTGCAGGGGCAGGTCGTAGTCGACGATGTTCGAGATGACCTGCACGTGTCCCTGCGGCTGCATGTAGCCGCCCATGACGCCGAAGGCGGCCCAGTCGCCGTCCTCGAACTCCGCGAGGCCGGGGATCAGCGTGTGGAACGGGCGCTTGCCCGGCTCGATGACGTTCGGATGGTCCTCGTCGAGCGAGAAGGAGGAGCCGCGGTTCTGCAGCGCGATGCCGGTGTCGCCGGCGACGAGCCCGGAGCCGAAGCCGGCGAACCGCGAGTTGATGAAGGAGACGACGTTGCCCTCGTCGTCCGCGACGGTGAGGAGGACGGTGTCGGCGTCCTCGGCGTCGCCGGCGTCCGGCACGCCGAAGGAGACGTCCTCGTTGGCTTCCTCGCCGACCTCCTCGGCGCGCTCCGCGGCCCACTCCTTCGAGCCGAGCGGCGGGATCTCCTCGTACTCGGGGTCCGTGATGTAGTGGTGGCCGTCGTGGAACGCGAGTTTCATCGCCTCCGCGAAGTAGTGAACGCGCTCGGGCGAGTCGAGGTCGTACTCGCCGGCGCCCAGCTCCTCGGCGATGTTCAGCGCCTCCAGCGCGATGAGGCCCTGGTTGTTCGGCGGCAGTTCGTGGATCTCCGCGCCGTTATACGTCGTCGAGACGGGCTCGGGCCACTCGACCTCGAAGGCCGCGAGGTCGTCGACGGTCATGAAGCCGCCCTGCTCCTGGACCTCCTCGGCGATGGCCTCAGCAATGTCGCCCTCGTAGACGACGTCCGCGCCCTCCTCGGCGATGCGTTCCATCGACGCGCCGAGCTTCGGCAGCGTCACGTACTGGCCCGTCGACGGCGCCTCGCCGTCGAAGAGGAACGCCTCGCGGGCGTGCTCGGACTCGAAGAGGTCCTCGCCGTGCTGCCACTGCGCGGAGACGACCTCCGAGACGGGGTAGCCGTCCGTCGCGTACCGGATGGCGGGCTGGAGCAGCTCGCCGAGGTCCTTCTCGCCGAAGCGCTCCGCCGTCGCCTCCCAGCCGCGTGCGGTGCCCGGCACGGTGACGGCCTGGGCACCAGTGCCCGGCATCTCCGCTTCTTCCGGGGTCTCGGCGTCGGTGTCGGGGTCCTCGGCGACCGCCTCGCGGACGTTCTCGGCCGTCGCGTCCGCGGGCGCGCCGCCGCAGGCCCGCATCGCTCCGACGTCGCCGTCGGCCGTCTTGTACAGCGCGAACACGTCGCCGCCGAGCCCGGTCGAGGTCGGTTCGACGACGTTCAGCGCCGCCGCCGTCGCCACCGCGGCGTCGAAGGCGTTGCCGCCGTCGCGCAGGATCTCGATCCCGGCTTCGGAGGCGAGCGGCTGACTCGTCGAGACGACACCCTGCTGCCCATACACGGTCGATCGGCGGGAATTGAATCTGTCGAGGTCTGGCTCCATACTAGAGTGTCGGGGAGGCCGGGGTAAAGTATCCCACCGAATTGTTCCGGCAACGCGGACCGGTTTCGGGCGGAAGGGCGTCGGAATTGCCGGATTCGGCCGTATTCGATCCCGGGGCCGAATTGTTCCGGCATCGCCTATAGGGTCCCGGCACGTTCACTCCCACACATGACGTTCTCACTCTGCGTGCGCGAGGAAACCGACGCCGGTTCCGTCTTCGGGGTCGGCGTCACGACCGACGCGCCCGCGGTCGGCGCGCTGGCCCCGTTCACGAGCGACCGCGGCGCCGTGAGTACCCAGGCGTTCGTCAACGTTCGGCTCGGGCGGAACGGCATCCGGCTGCTCGACGACGTGCCGCTCGACCAGGCGCTCTCGGGCGTCCTCGCCCGCGACGAGCACAGCGAACTCCGCCAGCTCCACGGCGTCGACGAGGACAGCGTGTTCGCGCACACGGGCGACGAAACCGAGGGCTGGTCCGGCCACGAGACGTACCCCGACGAGGGCGTGACCGCCGCCGGCAACATGCTGGAGGGCCCGGAGGCGCTCCCGGCGGCCGCCGAGACGTTCATCGACTCCGCGGCGACCGACGAGCCGGACGCCGGCCTCGTCCCCCGGCTGATCGACGCGCTCGACGCCGGCACCGACGCCGGCGGCGACAAGCGCGGCCATAGTTCGGCCGCCGTCGTCGTCGACGCGCCGAAGACGACGGCCTACCACGACCTCCGCGTCGACCATCACGAGAACCCGATCGCGGAACTGGGCCGCGTCTACGAGGCCGCCCACGACGCCAGCGGCGGGTTCAGTGAGGACTCAAAGGAGCGCATCTTCGACTGAGAATCTCGTCGGTGGTCAAGAGTTTTGTCCGATTGCCCGAGAACGGGTCTATGGGGTTCACGAAGACGAACTACGGCGACGTCGACGACAAGCACGGCCTACACTTCCTGCGAGAGCCGCTGGCGTGTCAACAGCTCGGCTTCAGCGTCATCGACGTCGAAGACGGCCGTGAGGGCCCGATTCACGACCACGCCGGCGACGGACAGGAGGAGGTCTACTTGCTGCTCGAGGGCGCGGCGACGCTCACCGTCGCCGACGAACCGGTCGAGCTGGATCCGGGTGATGCGGTCCGTGTCGACCCGGAAACCTCCCGACAGCTGGTGCTTCACGGGGATAGCCTGCTGGTCGCCGCCGGGGCGCCGTAGGTACCGTCGACATATTCTGGCAAGCGGCACCGTCGCGGGAACGAAGGCCGAGAAAGAGGAGAACGAGACCGCCGGAACGAGCCGTGGGCGCTACTCGATCTCGGCCGACCCGGGCGCGTCGGCGTCGAGCCGGTGACAGCTGGCCCAGCCCGCCGTCTCGCGGTGCGTTCGCGCCGGGCGATGCTCCTCGCACGGCGACGTGAACGCGTCGCGAACGACGTCCGCGGCGTCGTCCTCGTTGCCGGCGACGAGCGTTCGAACGGCCTCCTGGATGAGGTCCGCCGCTTTCGGCGGCAGCTCCTCGAGGTTGCGGTCCAGCGACCGTTCGATCAGATGGTCGGCGACGGCGTCCTCCGAGTCGGTCCCGATCCGTTTGGCCGCGGCCTCGGGGTCGACTTCCCGGTTGAGGATCCGGTTTCGGAACTCGAAGACGTCCCGGAAGGCCTCCTGATCGCCCGCCCAGTCCTCGGGCGGAATGATAGCCGGACAGCGCGTGTTGAAGCGGCAGCCGGACGGCGGGTCGATCGGTGACGGAACGGTGCCCGAGAGGATCGTCCGATCGGTTCGGGTCTCGGGATCGATGCGCGGGACCGCCGAGAGCAGCGACTTCGTGTACGGGTGCTGCGGGTTCTCGAACAGTTCCTTCGTCTCAGCGATCTCGACGATCTCGCCGAGGTACATCACGGCCACGCGGTCGGCGATGTGTCGGACCACCGAGAGGTCGTGCGTGATGAACAGCAGCGAGAGGTCCAGATCCGCCTGTAGCTCCTCCAGCAGGTTGATGATCTGCGCCTGCACGGAGACGTCCAGCGCCGAGACCGGCTCGTCGGCGACGATGAGCTCCGGCTCGACCGACAGCGCGCGGGCGATACCGACGCGCTGCTGCTGCCCGCCGGAGAACTGGCCGGGATACCGGTCCATGTGCCCCGGTTTGAGGCCGACCAGGTCCAGCAGGTCCTCGGCGTGTGACTCCTGTAGCGCCGACTGCGACGCCGACACCGTCACGTCGACCGTCAGCGTGCCGGCGTCTTCGTCCACGCTCGTCGTCGCCGAGAGGCCCCAGGGGAGTTCGACGACGGGAACGTCGTTCTCCTCGCTGTCGGAGCCGTCGCCATTCTCGTCTTCGCCCTCGTCGGTCATACGAACCGTGACGGGCACGCGGGCGACCCCGTCGTCGGCGTCAACCACGAGGTCGGCGTCGTCCGGGACCGACACGTCGACGGCGTACTCGACGTCGTCCGCAACGGTGAGGTCCGCAACGACGTCGACCGAAGTGTCGGATTCGGGGCGGTCGTGTACCTCCATCGGCGCCGTGACGATGTCGCCGACCGTCTGCCGCGGGTTCAGCGACGCGAGCGGGTCCTGGAAGATCATCTGGAGGTCCTTGCGGTAGGGGCGCATCTTCCGGCCGGTGAGGCCGGTGATGTCCTCGCCGCGGTACCGGACCGTTCCTTCCGTTGCCGTCTGGAGGTTCAACAGCGTCTCCCCCAGCGTCGACTTCCCGCACCCGGACTCGCCGACGACGGCGAGCGTCTCGCCGTCCTCGACCTGCAGGTCGACGCCGTCGACGGCCTTCACCCTGCCGCCGGCGCCGAGCAGCTTGTCGACGAGGCTGTCGGACTGGTCGAAGTGCTTCTTGAGGCCCTCGGCTTCGAGGACGACGTCGTTCGCGTCGCTCCTGTCGTCTGGGTCCGAACTCATAGCCGATCACCTTCCGGGCCGCGACGGAGGCAAGCTGCCTCGTGGTCGGTTCCCGCCTCGCCGACGTCGCGGAACTCCGGATCGATCTCGAAGCACTCGCGTTCGGCCTCGGGACACCGCGGCGCGAAGTGGCACGCGTACGGGATGTCGATGAGGTCCGGGACGTTGCCCTCGATGGGCGTCAGGTCCTGGTCCTCGACGTCGATCCGCGGCGTGCTCGCGATGAGCCCCTGCGTGTAGGGGTGTTGCGGGTTGCTGAACAGCTCCTCCGTGGCCGCACGCTCGACGACCTCGCCGGCGTACATCACGTTCACGCGGTCGCAGGTCTCCGCGACGACCGCGAGGTCGTGCGTGATGAGCAGGATCGAGGTGTCGAACTCCTCTTTGAGCCCCGTCAGCTCCTCGAGGATCTGCGCCTGGATCGTCACGTCGAGCGCGGTCGTCGGCTCGTCGGCGACGAGCAGGTCCGGCTCGCAGGACAGCGCCATCGCGATCATCGCGCGCTGGCGCATCCCGCCGGAGAACTGGTGTGGGTAGTCCGTCGCCCGGCTCTCGGGCTCGGGGATCTCCACGGCCTCCAGCATCTCGATCGCACGACGCCAGGCCTCGCCGTTCTTGGCCGCGCCGACGATCTTCCGTTTCATCTCCGCCGACAGCGACACCGACTCGCCGACGTCCTGGTGGAGCCGGACCGTCTCGGCGATCTGCTCGCCGACGGTCAGCGTCGGGTTGAGGCTGTTCATCGGGTCCTGGAACACCATCGAGATCTGGCCGCCGCGGACCCGCTCGAGCTCGGCCTCCGTCTTGTCCAGCAGCGAGTCGCCGTGGAGGCGCACGTCGCCACCGACGATCTCGCCCGGCTCCTCGACGATCCCCGCGACGCTCTCCGCGAGGACGCTCTTGCCGGAGCCGGATTCGCCCACGAGCCCGACGATCTCGCCGGACTCGATGGTGAGGTCGACGCCGTCGACGGCCTTCACGACCCCGCGGTCGGTGGGGAACTGCGTCTGTAAGTTCTCGACCGCGAGTAGCGGCGCGTCGCCGAAGCGGCGCTGTGCGCGTTCCGCCGTTCCGTCGTCACCGACTGAGTAGGTGGCGTCGCTCACTGCCCCACCTCCCCTTCGGAGACGTCGAACGCGTCGCGGAGCCCGTCACCGAGGGTGTTGAACGCGAGCACGACGACCATGATCGCGAGCCCGGGCATCACGGAGATCCACCAGGCCTTCGAGATGAACTGCCGGCCGTCGGAGATGAGCAGCCCCCAGGTCGGGGTCGTCGGCTTCACGCCGAGCCCGAGGAACGAGAGGCTGGCCTCCGCCAGGATGGCGAAGGGGATCATCAGCGTCGCCTGCACGATGAGCGGGGCGACCGCGTTCGGCAGCATCTCCTTGAACATGATCCGGAGGTCACCCATTCCGACCGCGCGCGCGGCGGTGACGTACTCCTCCTCGCGTATCGACAGCACTTCCCCGCGTATCAGCCGGGCGAAGTCGTCGATGAAGGCGATCCCGATCGCGAGGACGACGTTGATCACCCCGAGGCCACCCATCACGGCGATGATGCCGACGCCCAGGATGATCTCCGGGAACGCCCACTGGAAGTCGATGTATCGCATGATAACGGAGTCGATCCAGCCGCCGTAGTAGCCCGCGAGGATCCCGAGGATCGTGCCCACGGTGAACGCGAACGCGACGGTGGCCAGCGCCACGAGCAGCGAGATGCGCGCGCCGAAGATGATCCGCGAGAGGATGTCGTGGCCGAACGAGTCGGTGCCGAGGTAATGGGTCACCGTCTCCTGCTGGCCGTCACCGTCGAAGTCACCGACGGATTCGCTCATCGGGGGCTGCATGAAGCCGTACGTCTGTTCGGGCGGATGCGGCGCGACGTACGGCGCGAAGACCGCGGTGACGACGAACAGGACGACGACGAGTGCGCCCGCGAGCGCGAGCTTGTCCTGTTTCAGCACCGAAACGATCCGGTCGGTTGTGCTCCGGTACTCCTCGACCTCTTCTTCGGCCTCGTACTCCGCCGGCACCTCGCCGACGCCGAACTCGCCCTGCTGTCGGCCGAAGGCGGGGGTGTCTCCGCCGTCGGTGCGGGCGTCGTCGCGGCCGTCGGTGTGGGCGTCGTCGTCGCCGGCACGAGTTGGCTCGTCGCTGCGAGCCGGTGCACCGTCGCTCTCGCGACGGTCCGGTGCGTCAGTCATGCGTCCTCACCTCCGTAGCGGATGCGCGGGTCGATCGCCGTGTAGGCGATGTCGACGAGCAGGTTCATGAAGATAAACACGCCCGAGATGAGGAGGATCGTCACTTGCGTTACCGGGTAGTTGCGTTCGAGGATCGAGTTCACGAGTAAGCGGCCGAGCCCCTGGATCCCGAAGACGATCTCGACGGTGACGCTCCCGCCGAGGACCAACGCGAGCTGGATGCCCGCGATAGTGACGACCGGGATCAGGGCGTTCTGCAGCGCGTGCTTGTAGAGTCGCACGCGCGAGCCGACGCCTTTCGCCATCGCCGTCCGCATGTACTCCTCGTTCAGCGTCTCGATGAGCGAGGAGCGCATCATCCGCGTCACGCCGGCCGCGTACGGCAGCCCGACGGCGGTACCCGGAAGCACGATCGTCCGGAGCCACGGGACGAACCCCTCCGACAGCGGCGTGTAGCCGATGACGGGGAACCACCCGAGGTGGACGCCGAAGAGAATGGCGAGGAGAATGCCGACAAAGAACGCCGGCATCGAAATGCCGAGGAACGCCCCGAGCGTCGCGACGTAGTCCGCGAGCTCGTTCCGCCGCGTCGCGCCGATGACGCCGGCGGGGATGGCGATCCCGAGGCCGACGACGACGCCGAAGGCCGCGATGGAGAGCGTCCGCGGTGCCGCTCCCGCGATGAGCGTGCCGACGGCCTCGCCGGAGGTGATACTCTTGCCGAAGTCGCCGACGAGCAGGTCGGTCATCCAGTCGACGTACTGCACGGGGAGCGGGCGGTTGAGTCCCATCTCCGCGCGGAGCGCTTCGACTGCCTGGGGCGTCGCTTCCTGCCCGAGCATCGCCTGGACGGGACCGCCGGGGACGGCCCGTAGTCCGAAGAACACCGTGGTGGCGACTAGCCACATCACGAAGATGGCGTGCCCGGTGCGCTTTACGATGTACCGCCACATTACTCGGAGAGGTAGACCTCGTGGAAGTGCCGGGTGTAGGGGATGTGGGTGAAGCCCTTGACCTCGTTACGGCGAGCAGCGATGTCGTCCCTGTGGGAGAGGTACGCATGCGGCACGTCCGCGATGAGGATGTCCTCCAGATTCTGGAGCACGTCGGCACGCTTGTCGCGGTCCAGCGTCCGGCGCTGCTTGGCCAGGAGCTCGTGGACCTTCTTGTTCTCGTAGCTCACCCAGTTCCAGACGCCGCCCTTGTCCGGGAGCCGGTAGAAGTTCCACAGCGACTGGTCGGGGTCCGGGTCACCGACGGAACCGCTGATCGTGACGTCGTAGTCGAGGTTGGCGTACCGGTCCCAGTACGTGGAGGACGTCACCTGCTCGACGTCGACGTCGAGGCCGGCCGCGTTGAGCTGCTGGCGCATCGCCTTCGCCTGCCGGAGGCTACTCTTCGTCGTGAGGATGGAGAAGCTAGCGCCCTCCGCGCCCGCCTCCTTGAGCAGCTGTTTGGCCGCCTCTGGGTTGTACGCCTGGTCGTCCGGTTTGTCCTTGCGGAAGACCCACTGGGTCGCCTTGTTGATCGGTCCCTCCGCCGGCAGCGCGTTGCCGAAGTAGGCCGTCTCGATGAACTCCTTGTTGTTGATGCTCTTGGCGATCCCCTTGCGGGCTTTCTTCGACGAGAATGGCTCGCGATTCTGGTTCATCGCCAGTCCTAACCAGTTCACGCCCGGGGCCTGCAGCTTAGTGACGCTGCTGGCGTTTTCCACCTGCGAGACGTTCTGCAGCGGAACGAGGTTCGCGAAGTCGATATCGTCCGCTTTCAGCGCGTTCACGAGGCTGGCCGGTTCCGAAATGGGCTGGATCGTGACCCCGTCGAGGTACGGGAGCTGGTTCCCGTTCTCGTCGGTCTCGAAGTAGTCGTCGTAGGCGTCGAGGACCAGCTCGTTACCGACATCGTGGCTGGCGACCTCGAACGGCCCCGTGCCGACCGGCTCGACGGCGTACTGGTCCGCGCCCATCTCTTCGATCGCCTCCTTATTGACGATGGTCGCTGCGCGGCCGGGCCCACGCGTCAGGTAGATCAGCGCCGCGGCGTTGGGCTTCTTCCAGCGGAGCGTCACGGTGTAGTCGTCGACGATCTCGACACCCCCGTCGTCGACCGGCTTGAGTCCGGCGAGCTTCCCCGCGGCCGGCGTCTCCTGCTCGATCGTACGGTTGATGGTGTACTTGACGTCCTCGGCGGTGAACTCGGTGCCGTTGTGGAACGTGACGCCCTCGCGGAGCTGGAACGTGAACGTCTTGCCGCCGTCCTCGACCGTCCAGTCCTTGGCGAGGTCGCCGCGGACCGTCAGGTCCTTCTTCAGGGTGACGAGCCCATTGAAGATGTTCGAGGCCACCTGGAAGTACTGGCCGACGCTGATGTACGGCGGGTCGAGCGTGTCTATGCTCCCGGTGAACCAGCCGGCCTTGAGCCGGCCGCCCTTGGGGATCTGCTCCGTCTGCGTCTCGGTCGCCTCGCCGCCGGAGCCGCCCGAGTCGCCGCCGGTTTCGGTGGTATCGCCGCCGCTGCCGCCGCCGGCACAGCCGGCCAGTCCGCCGAGGCCGGCCGCGCTGAGCATTGAGACAACCGTCCGCCGGTCGACCACGGGCCCTTCGAGCGCTTCGGTATCGATATCACTTGGCATGGGTGTACGTAACATTATCGAACCGAGCCCCATGAGTTGCACACCAAATATATCCGGGCGTGTCGATATCGCAACAATTGCGGCATCTCGCGGGTGATATCGAAGGTCATGTGGAATGTGATCATATGTAGACTTCGGGTAACAGGTCCGGCCAGCTCCACCGATCGGGCGAAGGGCGTAAATCGCTCGACCGCGTTCTCCCCGGCATGCGCGAGGCGACGCTGCGGATCCGGCACAACGGCGAGCCAGAAAGCGAGATCAGCGACCGCTATCCCGGCGTCACCATCCGCTCCGTCTCCTCGATGACCGGCCGCGGGGCCGAACGCAAGCGCATCATCGAGCTCAGCGGCGACCCGGAGGGGATTCCGGAGTTCCTGGCCGAGTTCCGCGAGGCCGACTCCGTCATCGAGGCCGAGCCCCTGTCGCCGCTGGGGAAATCCCGCGTCTACGTCGCCCTCATCGTCGATTCGCGAAAGTGGGACAGCATCTCCGAGCGCCTCTCCGAGTGGGGGATCCACTATCGGATGGGGACGACGATCAACGACGGCTGGGAGCGCTGGACCCTGTACCTCGAGCCCGACGAGGACCTGGCGGGCATCATCGAGTCGCTGGAGGACGCCGGCAACGACGTCGACCTGATCCGGAACGTCGCCCTGAGCGAGGTCGACCGTCCGCCGAAACTGGAGGCGACGCGCTTCCTCGACGACCTCAGCCCCCGCCAGCGCGAGGTTCTCTCGACCGCCATCGCGATGGGTTACTACGACCACGGCGGCGACGTCGGCGTCGAGGCCGTCGCGGACGACCTCGACCTCGCCTCGACGACCGTCTGGGAACACCTCTCCCGCGCGGAAGCGAAGGTGATGACGGGGCTCGCCGACCACCTCGGGACCTGAGGGGGTGAGGTCGTCGGCATTGCCGACCAGAACGCTGACCCCGCTCCCAGGTCGGCACGGCTATCCGTCTGCCCCCGCTATCCTCACGCAATGAGCCACCTCCCCGCCGAGCCGGTGTCACCCGCGGCGGTGCCGCCGGACGCCGACAGCGTGCTCGTTCGCGTCGGCGAGGCCGCCACCAAGAGCGAGCAGGTGCGGTACGACATGCAGTCGCAACTCGCCGCGAACCTGACGCACCTGCTCGACGCGCGCGACGTCGACGGGACCGTCGTTCACCGTCGGAACCGCCCCGTCGTTCGAACCAGCGAGCCGGCGGCCGCGACGACCGTCGTCACCGACGCGCCGGGCGTCGTCTCCGCGAGCCCGGCCCGCTCCGTCGAGCCGACGATGGACGCCGTCACCGACGCGCTGGCGACGCTCGCGGTCGACCAGGGCCTCGACGGGAGCTTCGCCGTCCGGGTGAACCGCGTCGGCGTCGAGTACCCCTTCGACAGCGAGGACGTCGAGCGCGAGGCCGGCGCCGCCGTCTACGACGCCGTCGACGCCGACGACCCGGAGGTCGACCTCGACGACCCGGACACAGTCTTCCGCGCGGAGATCTACCCCGACGAGGCGTTCGTCTTCGGGCCGAAGCACGCGGGCCCTGGCGGGCTCCCGGTCGGGAGCCAGCGCCCGCTCGTTACCCTCCTTTCCGGCGGCATCGACTCGCCGGTCGCCGCCTTCGAGATCCTCCGCCGCGGGGCGCCGGTGAAGCCGGTGTACGTCGACCTCGGCGACTTCGGCGGGCCTGACCACCGCGCCCGCGCCGAGGCCGCCGCGCGCACGCTCGCCGAGTACGCGCCCACCCACGTCGACGAACTCCACGTCGTCGACGGCGGGGACGTCTGTCGTGAACTCGCCGACACCCTCGAACAGGGTCGGATGCTCGTCTTCCGGCGGTTCATCTACCGCGTCGCCGCCGACCTCGCGGCCGACTGGGGCGCGACGGGCGTCGTCACGGGCGAGGTCATCGGCCAGAAGTCGAGCCAGACGACCCAGAACATGTCCGTGCTCGACTCCGTGACGGACTTCCCGATCCATCGCCCGCTGCTGACGGTCGATAAGGACGAGATTACGGAGCGGGCGAAACGGATCGGGACGTATACTGCGGCGGAAATTCCGGCTGGATGTAACCGCTTCGCGCCGGACCAGCCCGAAACGCGCGCCGGGCTGGCGCAGATGGCCGACATCGAGCCCGACTGGCTCGAGGAGCGGGCGAAAGAGGTTGCGGACGGCGCGGAGCGAGTTTCGCTCGATTGAGATGGATCCAGAGGTTTGGGGCGTTTATATGCTGTTTATACACAGACACACACACACACACACACA